>WQRQ01000005.1 GCA_009786685.1 Defluviitaleaceae bacterium | reverse complement strand
TTGGATAAGGTTACGTTGGTCTTGTGTGTTTGTGTCGTTAGCTGCTTGAACAAGAAGCTCGCGTGTACGTTGCAGCATGTTTCCGATTTCTTCAAGGCCGCCTTCTGTTGTAAGGAGCATTGATTGACCATCTTGTGCGTTGCGGCTTGCTTGGTCAAGACCGCGGATTTGGGCGCGCATGTTTTCGGAGATTGCAAGCCCTGCGGCGTCGTCTGCCGCACTGTTGATACGGAAACCGCTGGAGAGCCTGTTAGAAGCTCTGCTTTGGTCCATACCTACATTTTTCATGTTTCTGTGCGCGTTGAGCGCAAATACGTTTGTTCTTACCACCATGTTTGACATATTAATACCTCCTGTATTGGGGAATGTCGCCCCTTTTATTTGTCCAATCCGTGGACGCATTTTTTTGGCTTATTTAAGCCGTAAGACATGCAATCGTGTTACATACCTTACGCCTTAAATACGACCGGCGATGTTTTGGCGTTTTGCCCTGCGCTTGTTAAAGATTTTTTTGCGTGTTGCGTTTTCTTCTATTATTTTTTCCAGTAGCTGCATGGCCTCGCGGTTGCCTTCGCTTGCTTGGGTTGCTATGCGGTCTTCGTAGACCTTGCCTCGGGTTACGATTACTTCTCTTGGGGCTTCTATTCTTAGGGTGGCTACCTTTTTGCCGTCGTTTTTTGCGTAGGTTAGTTTTATCTCGTCGCCTATCATCACGTGTTCGCCCTTAGAAAGTGTCAAATGTAGCATAGGCTGCTCGCTCCTTCTCAAATAGCTTGCCGCGCAGTACCGTTGTTTCTTTTGGGGCTTCTACAGCGATGTCCACCGTGTCGCGGTTTACCCTGTGGTCGAAGTGGACTTTTATATCGTCGCCAATGATGATGTACTCGCCCTCGTTTATGGAAAGCTGTAACAATGAAAGCACCTCCCGACAGTGTTACTGCAATTCTATTTCTTTCTACACTAGATATCGTCACGCTGTAAACAAAACTTTAGCATGGCTTTAATTTTTTTTGAAAAAAATTTTTAACGATATGCAATTAGGGGGTTTTGTGGCATAATAATTTTGAAGAAAAAAGGAGGTTTTAACATGTATATCGCTTGGGAAGAAGCAAAACAAAAATATATAGGCCAATGGGTAGTATTAAAAAACCCTATGTATGCAGACCAATTTCACATGAAGTTGGTCGGAGGTGAGCTTGTTGGTGTTGCAGATGATGCGGTTGCTGTGGAAAACCTAATGCCCGACTTGGACGACGGTAATTTTTACACCGCAAGGCATACAAGGGAGGATGAGGCGGTTGGATTACTTAAATCTGGTTTCTGACTTTAACAATAAAAGAATTTTTAAAAAAGAATGGATATGTAAAGTACGCAAAAACAGGTAAAATTAAAAACACGGCATTAGGCTCGGCAGAATTGCTAACGTGTGATATAAATGGCTTAACATTGGTAAACAGTTTTAAATTTGGACAAATGAAGGTTGATGTACTGGAGAACTGGAGTACACATGAAGTAGTCGGTGTCTTGGGAATGGATATACTTTCCAAAATGACATTTATTTTGTCGCATAAACATAAAAAGTTTTTGCTAACGGATAACGACCTACCGGAAATTTCAACTTTATTTTGCACAAGGTAGGAGAACAACAAAAAAGGCACTTAAAGTGCCTTTTTTGTTGTTCTCACTTAATCCTATAGATAAAGTTTTGCACTGTATCACTGGCGAATGTTATCAAGTGCGACTTGCTTATTCCTCTAATATTTTTTTGCTATAATTCTAATGAAAGTGGGGGAATATAAACGAGGTGACGCTATTAATGAAGGAACTCGACTGGAAAGAAGTGGCCGTGAGATTGCGGACGCTTAGAAAAGAACATCGGCTTACGATAGAACGGCTTGCAGAAATGGTTAATGTATCTACATCATTTATAGGATTAGTAGAAAAAGGAGAAAGTGGTGTTTCGTTAGAAAATTTATACAAGCTTTCTCAAGTGTATAATTGCTCGATAGATTATCTTGTTACAGGTGACGAAAGCAATAACATAAGGTATGCAAATAAGCCACTGTCGCAACTATCTACAGCTTTTTTCGGATATGATGAAAGCGAACTCTCCTTTGTGGCAGATTTAGCAAGATTTATACGAGCCAATGCACCGACTCGCGACCGTTTTCAATCGGAACTATAGTTTTGTCTTTAAGTAGTTTAAGTGCAATTTCTGCGATATCTTTAAGAGGGGCGGAGACTTCCTTAGTCAACCCCTCTTTTATTATGTCATCCATGCCTACTTCCAGCTCCAACTTTGCCATGTTTATAGCATTACATAAATTGCATACTTCTTTTTCTCTATCGCTTTGCGTCATGTCGCACCCCTTTAACAACAAAAATTTATCTTTTATACCAAATGAGTACAGAAAATGTCAAGCTTTAGTGTAAACCTTGTAAAACTTCGTGGAATTTTACGAAATTTTTGTTCTATAAAACTTTATGCGCCCGCACAACTTATTTCCATTATGGACATACTTTCCACCTGTGCAATTTTAGCACATTACAACTAACTGTACAATAACTTGTCAAACTGGCTAGTTAAAGGGAGAATAGTATGGACATAAATTATGCATTAATAGGTATGCGTATTCGCGCCGTGCGCCTAAAAAGAGGATACACTCAGGAGCTTGTATCCGAGCGCGCAGATGTTTCACCGCCACACTATTCCAAAATAGAATCGGGAAGGACAAAGCTTTCCTTGCCGTGTCTTGTTCGCATATGTAACGCACTGGAAATTACGCCGGATGAAATATTGATGGACTCCGTGGATAACAGCACGCCAACTCTTATCAAAGAAGTAGCGGCTGTCTTTTCCGGTTGCACCGGTGACGAAATCTTCCACATGCTTTCCGTTGCGCAAGCCTTGAAAAAATCCATGCAGATTAGAAATCACAACAAAGGGGCTAAGTGAGGCAGCCCCTTTATACATAGGATTATTCGTAATGTGTCCACATGGAAATTATTTTTATAATTCCTTTATAGGGGTACGCCTTCATCAGTACATATGTTTTCCAAATGTAGGTTCAATTGCGTACACAAACCTATGCTGACGGTTAATTTCGATTGCTCCTTTGAATTTTTTGCGCGTCTTTCTTTGCTCTTTTTGTTGGCATAATTTTATACATCTGTCCACAAATCTCCCTCGTCAAGACATTCGGAAAGAGGGGTTGACATCCCTTCAAGCAAAATATCTTTCATTCCGGGGATTGATAACAGATATTCTGTGTCATTTAATAATCCCATCGCCCTCTTTTGTTGCGTAATAATGAATGCGATTTTTTTTATCATATTATCTGCAACACTTATGCTTATTTCTTTTTCATTAAGAACATCCTCCATCTGGCAACGTAGAGTTTCGTCCAGCGGTATGCTTATATTTATTGTAGACACGATATCAACTCCTTTTTTATAAATTTACCACAAACATTAGATATGAAGCAATGCATTCCGACGTAAAATGTCCACCCCGCGCCATAGCATTGCGGTGTTTGCGTATTCTTTTTTAAGCTTGTCGTCAGACATATCCAGCCATTTTTGTGGGTTTATAAAAGTGGCTTTTTTTTGTTTGTTAAGCGGGCATACATCTTGGCAGATATCGCAGCCGTATATTTGGCGGCTTTTTTTTATTATGGATTCTTCCTCGGGGGAAAGGTTTTCTTTCTGCGTTAGGTAGGAAACGCAGTGTGATTTTTCGCCGTTTACGGGGCAGGCCTTTATACACGCATTGCACCCAAGACATGCAAAGTCTGTTCGCGACCGCTCGTCCAAAAGAAACGGCAACGTCGTTAACAATAACCCGATGTTAAACCGTGAGCCAAATTTTTTCGAGATAAGCAGGCCGTTACGCCCGTAAACGCCCAGCCCTGCGCGGTACGCAAGCGCACGCTCGTCCAGTGCGGGGCTGTCTACCAGAATTTTGTAACTGCCCTTTTCCAAGCCCATTTCTTGGGCTAAGTCGCGCAAAATTGTCTTAACTCGGGGGTGGTAATCCTCGCATGTACCCAGCGACGAAAGCTGCGCCGAAAAACCGTGTTTTTCGCGGTTTTGCCGCGACAGGCGGGGCGGATTTTGAGTTGATTCGCTGTACCCCACACCCACCACGATTATGCTTTGCACATTTTTAAGGCTTGCCGCAGGGTTTGTACGCTTTTCCAAATCCTTGCTCACGAAGGGAACAAAAAGGCTTGCCCCGTCGAGCGAAATACACTCGGCAGAACAAGCCCCTATGATGATATCGTTTTTTTCTACCATTCAAATGTGAATTCTGTGTAAAATTTTTGTGGTGTGCCTTTTTTCACCACGCAAGACGGGAAGCTTGGCTTGTTTATTCCGTCAGGGAAAAGCTGTGTTTCTAGACAAAAACCGCTGTACTGCGGGTATGTTGCGCCTTTTCCGCTTACCGTGCCGTCTATAAAGTTGCCGGAGTAAAACTGCATTCCGGGGCTGTTGGTGCTTACTGTCATGCGGATTCCTGTGGCGGGCGCGTACACGTTGGCAGCTTTGCCTTCGCCGCGAAGTACATAGTTATGGTCGTAGCCGCCTGTGTTATTTACTTCGCCTGCGACCTTTATGTCCTTACCAATCAGCTTTGGCGACGTAAAATCAAAGGGCGTACCCGCAACCTCAACAAATCCGCCCGTAGGAATCAAACCATCATCAACAGCCGTCATTTTATCCGAAAAAATCTGCATTTCGTGCGCAAAAACATCCTTTGTGTCATGCCCAAAAAGATTAAAATAGCTGTGGTTGGTTAAATTACAAATGGTCTCCGTCTCCGTAGTGGCCTCGTAATCTATACGCAAAACATTTGCGTCGGTAAGCGTATAGGTAATTTTAGCCGTCAAATCACCGGGATATCCTTCATCCCCATCAGGGCTTTGCAGCGAAAATACAATCTTTCCATCATCGGCAGAATCCACATTCCATTCCTTTTTATCAAATCCTTTGCTTCCGCCATGCAAATGGTGCGCACCGTTTTCGTTTTTCTCAAGTTGATACTCCTTGCCACCAAGCGAAAACTTGCCCGCGCCGATACGGTTAGCAAAACGCCCCACCGCCACACCAAAATACGGGTGCTTTTTTGTATAATCCTCGGGCGTGTCCAACCCAAGCACGATATCTTTTTCCCCGCCCTTTGCAGGCACTGTCAATGTCATAATCGCACAGCCCAAGTTTGTTACCGTCATTTTCATGCCGTTCTTATTCTTCAACTCGTACTTCTTCATTTTCTTCCTCCTCAAATTTTTCTTCAATTATATTTCCATCAGCTTCTGCTGTAAAGCCCAAACCCAGCTCGCGCCTACGTTTTTCTTCCGCTCGCTTTTGCTCAATCTCTTGCAATTCCAAAACAGGGTCTTTGTCCATCTCCGGCCTATATTTTTTAAACACCCGCATTATTAAATAAGAAGCCAACATCCCATAAATACCCGGCGTCATAAACAAAAGCGGCTCCCAAAAAAACAACGAAACCCCAACCAAAGTTATCAACAACGCCACACAACTCACCGATGTAAACAAATGCTTAATCGCCATAAAAAAACAAGTCTTTAACGTCTCCCTAACACCCATATCAAACCGCGCCGTCACAGGGAACGCAAAAGTAGCTACAAACGACACCAAAACCAAAAGCACAACCTGCGCAGGCAAAATCATAGTAGCAAAAGCCCCCATAATCTCCGGCTCTTGTATCGCCAGCATCATATTCCAAATAATCACAATGCTGACAAAAAAAACGAGCAACCAAATAATAGTCCCTCGCTTAAAATTAACCTTAAACGCCTGCCAAAAATCTGAAGATATATACCCCTCACGATTAGCAATCCTACGCGTAGCAACATAAAACAAAGCCGAAGTAGAAGCCCCAATAGTAACCACAGGCAAACTAAAAAAAATCCACAACAAACTCAAAATCAATGTGTCCGCCAAAAAACCCGCATACTTGTTAAAAGACCCTTCCAAACTAAAAAAATCACGCACTGCCACCACTCCTTCCCTTATATTATACACCCAAATTGGACATACTACAAAAAAATTAATATGAAAGGAACGCCCACCATGATAAAATGCAAAAAACAAAAATTTTCAACCCTCACAAACCACCAACGCAACTCAAAACCCGACTGCCAAAACTGCGCCTACTTCTCATCTAAAAACTGCGGAGTACACGCCTCAGGGAACATGCACGGTGATTTTCCTGCTTAAAGTCAAAAGATTAAAACCTTGGGACGCTGTCCCAAACCCTGCAAGGGGACGAAGCCCCCTTGACCCCCATCATCTAGGAGGTTTTTATGATTATGCCTGAACTTTTGTCGCCTGCGGGTGACTTGGCTCGTTTGAAGGTTGCGTTTTCTTATGGCGCGGATGCTGTTTATGTTGGAGGGAGGTTTTTGAGTATGAGGGCTAAGGCCAGAAATTTTTCGCATGAGGATATGGCGGAGGGCGTGCGGTATGCTCATGGGATTGGGAAAAAGGTTTATGTTGCGGTTAATATTTGTGCGCATAATGATGATTTTGATAGGCTGGATGAGTATTTGCTTTGGCTGGAGGAGATAGCTGCCGACGCTGTGTTGGTCTCCGACATTGGGGTGTTTTCGCGGGCTAGGGCGATTTTGAAAAATACGGAGATACATATTTCTACGCAGGCTAATGTGACAAACTATGCGGCGGCAGCCGTTTGGGCGGAGCTTGGCGCAAAGCGCATAGTGCTTGCCCGCGAGCTTTCTCTTGCAGAAATCGCAGAAATCCATGCCAAAACCCCCGCATTGGAACTGGAGGCCTTTGTGCATGGCGCGATGTGCATGGCATACTCCGGCCGCTGCCTAATAAGCAACTACCTAAACGCCCGCGACGCAAACCGTGGCGAATGCAGCCAACCCTGCCGCTTTAGCTACGCACTTGTAGAAGAAAAAAGCGGCGAGGCCTTCCCTGTCCACCAAGACGACTGCGGCACATACATCCTAAATTCCAAAGACCTAAACATGATTTCTCACATCCCCGACCTGATATCCGCAGGCGTATCCAGCCTAAAAATAGAAGGCCGCATGAAAACCGAATACTACGTAGGCGCAGTAACAAAAATATACCGCCAAGCCTTAAACGACTACGCCCACGACCCCGCCCTATACACAAGCAACATCCCCCACTACCAATCCGAACTCCACAAAGTAGGCTCTCGCGGCTACACCACAGGCTTTTTCCACGGCAAAATGACAGCCGGCGACCACGACTACAAAGGCGAAAACCAAGTAACCGTCCAAGACTTCCTAGCCATGGTCTATTCCTACGAAAACGACCACGCCCACATAGAACAACGCAACAAATTCCAAGTAGGCGACAAAATAGAAATCCTACGCACCACAGGCAAAAACTTTACCCAAACAGTAGAAAAAATGTACAACGAAGACGGAGAAGAAATAACCACAGCCCCCCACCCAAAACAAAAAATCAAACTGAAGGTAGACCACCCAATAGCCATGTACGACATGATAAGAAAAGCCTAACCACAAAAAAATGCGATTCGCACCAGCGAATCGCATTTTTTTAATGTTGGGGGTCAAGGGGGCTGCGTCCCCTTGCAGGGTTTGGGGCGGAGCCCCAAGGTCTTATCTTTGGACGCGTGCCCCCGCGCCTTTCATTAGAGCTTCTACTTCTTTTTGGATTGCCATTGTTGTGTCGCCGGCGGTTGTCATGGCGAGTGCGCCGTGGCATACGCCGTAGTTTAGGGCGGTTTGGTAGTCTTTGCCGTGCATGAGGCCGTAGATAAGACCGGAGGCGAAGCTGTCGCCGCCGCCTACGCGGTCGAGGATTTCGAGGCCTTTGAGTTCCATGCCTTGGTAGATTTCGCCTTCTGCCCAGCACATGGCCGACCAGTCGTTTATGGTGGCCGTGCGTACTTCGCGTAGGGTCGTGCCTATTACTTTGAAGTTGGGGTATGCGGTGGAGGCCGCGTTTATCATGGCTTTGTAGCCGTCGAGGTTAAGCTCGGACAGGTTTTCGGTGTTGCCGGAGACTTCCAAGCCGAGGCAGGCTGTGAAGTCTTCTTCGTTACCTATCATAACGTCAATGTATTTTGCGATTTCTTTGTTAACTTTTTGAGCTTTGGCCTTGCCGCCTATGTCTTTCCATAGGGACGGGCGGTAGTTTAGGTCGTAGGAGACTATTGTGCCGTGCTTTTTTGCGGCTTTTGCGGCTTCAAGGGCTACTTGTGCTGTGGTTTCGGAGAGGGCGGCGAAGATTCCGCCGGTGTGAAACCAGCGTGCGCCGCATGTGCCGAAAATGTAGTCCCAGTCGATGTCTCCCGGTTTTAGATGGGATACCGCGGTGTTTGCGCGGTCGGAAATGCCTACCGCACCGCGTACGCCGTAGCCGCGCTCCGTGAAGTTAATGCCGTTGCGGGCGTTGCGGCCTATGCCGTCGTATGGCTCCCATTTGATGAAGCGGGTGTCTACGCCGCCTTGTAAGATGAAGTCTTCGACGAGGTAGCCGATGTCGTTGTCCGCGAAGGCAGTTACGATGGCGGTGTTAAGCTTGAAGCACCTGCGCAAGCCGCGGGCTACGTTGTATTCGCCGCCGCCTTCCCATGCGCGGAAGGTACGGGTGGTGCGGATACGGCCTTCGCCGGGGTCCAGGCGGAGCATTACTTCTCCAAGGGAGATTTCGTCAAACATGCATTGGTCTTTTGGTTTTACTTTTAGCATTTAAAAGCCCTCCATTTGGCCTTTGGCCATTTAGTTTGTGCGGATTTCTTGTATTTTTTGTTCCATTATAGCCTCTGTGTCGTTGGTTGCAATATCCAAGCCCTCGGCGCAGAAGGCCTGAAACTCCGCTATGCCAAAAAATTTGCACAGGCTGCGGAAGTATTCTGTGCCGTGGTCGGCTTGGGCGGTGTTGCCGATGTAGCCGCCTACGGTGGTGATGTAGGTGAGTTTTTTTGCGCGGCAAAGGCCTGCTGTGCCTGTGGGTGTGGTTTTAAAGGTGATGTTACGTACGGCGACGTTTTCGATGTAGGCTTTTAGGGCGGCGGGGAAGGATAAATCCCAGTACGGCGCGCCTATGAGGATTTCTTCTGCGGCGGAAAATTGGACGGCGTGGCTAAGGGTGGGGGAATGGAGCTTGTTGTTGTCGATTAGCTCGTCGCGAGTGATGATATCTTCGCCTGTAAGGAATGCAGGCGCGTTTTTTGTCAGGTCTATTTCTTCGAATTGGCGGTTTTGCAGAAAGGCGTGGCATAGTTTAAACGTGCGGGAGATTTCTGCGCCGCGCATACATGCGTTTATAAAAAGAAGCATTAGTGCGCTCCTTTCTTGTAGGGGATACCGACGGCTTTGGGGGCGACGGATTTCCCGACGAAAAGTACAAGGATAATGATGGTGAGGATGTACGGCATGATGGTGATAACCTGCAACGGCACGGGCAAATCGTATCCGCGTAAGCGTATGGCCAGTGCTTGGAAAAAGCCGAAAATAAGGCACGCACCCAGCAAACCATGAGGCGACCATTTGCCGAAGATAACGGCTGCAAGCGCGATAAAGCCCGCACCTGCGATAACATTAGGCGCGAAGATACTCACGATAGAAAGCGTAAATGCTGCGCCGCCAAAGCCCGCAAGCACGCCCGAGGCGATTACGCATAAAAACCGCGTGAGGTTAACATTAACGCCAAGTGTATCGGCGGCGGCGGGGTGTTCGCCAATGGCGATGATACGTAAGCCCCATTTTGTTTTATATAGGAAAATATACATGGCGATAACCAGCAAAAACGCAATGATAAACATAAAACTGAAATTAAAAACGCTGTCCGCGAGGGAAGGGAAAACAGCGGCAAGCCTCGGAAAACGCACCTGTACAGGGTCGGAACGCACCGCACCAAAAAACATGCGGCTAAAAAATATAGCAAGCCCCGGCCCTACAAAGTTAAGCGCGACGCCCGAGATGGTTTGGTCGGCCTTAAACGTCACCGTGGAAAGAGCGTGCAAAAGCGCGAGCATAGCCCCTGCCGCACCCGCCGCAAAAAAGCCCAGCCAAACATTACCCGTGGCAAAGGCAACCGCCGCCGCAGCAAACGCGCCGATTGTCATTATGCCCTCCAGCGCGAGGTTAACGACACCGCTTTTTTCCGATATAACGCCGCCAAGCCCCGCCAAGATTAGTGGTGTGGCGTACATTAGGGTATTTGTGATGAGGAGTAAATTGTCTGTCATGTACTGCCACTCCTTCTTTTTTCCAATTTGTCTGCGATTAGTACGCATACGGCGCGTAGTGCTACAAAAAATACGATGAGGCCTACCATGATGTCAATGATTTCTGTGGCGACACCGTGGCGGCTTTGGATGTAGCCACTGCCGTAGGTCATTCCGCCGAAGAGTAGGGCGGAGAAGATATTGGGGATTACGCTTGCATTGGCAAGCAAGGCCACGGGGATACCGTTAAAGCCGAAGTTTTGGAAGCCGCCGAGCATGGAAATCGTGTTTGGCGAGATACCCGTGATGTGTACGGCGGCAGCCAAGCCCGCCAGCGACCCCGCAAAAAACATGGAAAGTACCATGTGTTTTTTTACGTTAATGCCCGCAAACTCCGCCGCGTCGCGGTTGGAGCCTACGGCCTTGAGCGCGTAGCCGAGGGATGTTTTGTCCAGTACAAATTTAACAATGAGCACCGCCGCTATTGCGATAAAAATGCCGAAATTAAAATCTGTGCGCAGGATTACTTCCGTTAAAAATTCCGACTCACGCAGGCGGGCAATGCCCTCGGGGGTGCGTTTCATTTCGTGGGCGATTATTATGTTCGCGCTGTCTTGGATGGTGTGTGCGACGGTAGGCAGGCGTTGGAAGCGTTCTACGCCGATGTACAGGTTTAGCAGGTTTAGCGCGACCCAGTTTAGCATAATGGAGCTAAGCACCTCATGGATGTTAAATTTTGCTTTTAAAAACCCAACGATTGCACCATACGTGCCCGATACCAGCATTGCACCGAGCATAACAACAATCGGGTGGATAATCGGCGGCAGATTAAGAAAAAACCCAAGAAAAACCGCCGCAACCGTGCCGACAATAAACTGCCCCTCGACACCGATATTAAAAAGCCCCGTTTTATATGCAAAAGTAACGCTAAGCCCCGTAAGAATCAGCGATGTACTCATTATAACCGTATTAACGATAAACCGAGGCCGCCCAAGCGCACCATAAATAAGCCCGCCATAAACCTGAATCGGATTATGCCCCGCCGCCGCCAAAATAACGCCGCCAACGATAATGGCCGCGAGTATGGCAAATAAGCTGCCCGTAACGGGTTTTCTTAGTAGTCTAATCACCATGAGAAGCCCCCGCCATTAAAAGACCCAGTTTATTTTCGTCAACGTCTGTGTTTTTTAGCTCTTCGACGATTTTTCCTTCGTAGATTACGCCTATTGTATCGGAAAGAGCCAGTATCTCGTCCAAGTCCAGCGATATCAGCAGAATCGCCTTTCCCTTGTCGCGCTCGGCCACAAGTGCCTTGTGGATGAATTCTATCGCGCCGATGTCTACGCCGCGTGTGGGTTGTACCGCTATCAATACGTCGGGGTCGTTAAATACCTCGCGTGCTATGATAAATTTTTGCTGGTTGCCGCCGGATAACGACTTGATTGGTTGCTTTTCGCAGCCACGCGGGCGCACGTCAAATGCTTCTATTAATTCGCCGGCGTATTTGTTTATTTTATCAAATTGCAATACGCCTCGGTTGGCAAACTCGCTTTGCTTGCCCAGGATTGCGTTGTTTTCCACCGTAAAGTCCAGTACAAGGCCGCGTCTGTGGCGGTCTTCGTGGATTGTGTTTATTTTGTTTTTTATTACATTGGCGGGGCTTGTATTTTGGATTTCTGTATTATTTATTTTTATGCTTCCGCTTTTTACTTTGCGTAGGGAGGTGATGGCTTCTACCAGCTCTTTTTGGCCGTTGCCGTCTACACCTGCTATGCCGTAGATTTCGCCTTTGCTTAGCGTAAAGCTTAGGTTTTTTAGTTTTTGTATGCCGTTTTCGTCCTCGGCTGTTAGGCTTTTTACTTCCAAGGCGGTTTCTGTTGGGGTGGCGGGTTGCTTTTCTACGTTTAGGATTACTTCTCGGCCTACCATCATGGCGGCGAGTTGCTTTTCTGTTGTTTCTGCCACGTTTACCGTGCCGATGTATTTGCCGCGGCGGATTACCGTGCAGATTTCTGCCACTTGTTTTATTTCTTTCAGCTTGTGCGTGATTAGTATTATGCTTTTGCCCGCATTTGCCAAGTTGCGCAGGATTGCCATAAACTCCGTGATTTCTTGCGGGGTGAGGACGGCGGTTGGCTCGTCAAATATTAGAATGTCTGCGCCGCGATACAGGACTTTTAGGATTTCTATGCGCTGCTGCATCCCTACCGAGATTTCGTCTATTTTTTTGTTAGGCTCTATGAATAGGCCGTATTTTTCCGAAATTTCCATGATTTCCGTGTTTAGTTTTTTCTTATTAAAAAAGCCCATGCGCGTTTTTTCTGCTCCCAAAATAATATTTTGAGCCACGGTCAGCTTGCCAACCAGCATAAAATGCTGATGTACCATGCCGATACCGTGTGCAATCGAATGCGCCGGGCTTTTTATATTTACTTTTTGTTCATTGATAAAAATTTCTCCGCCGTCGGCGGGGAAAAGGCCGTACAAAATATTCATTAAAGTAGACTTGCCGGCACCGTTTTCTCCAAGGAGGGCTACGATGCCGGCTTTTTCTACTTCCAAATCTACATTGTCAAGGGCGCGGAAATTACCAAAGTTTTTGGTAATGCCCTTCATGCGGACGGATTTCATAAATCCTATAGACCGGCGATAAATGCCGCGAGTTCTGTTGAGTTTGCGGGTACGCTTAGCTCGCCGCTTGCGATACGTGCGCCGAGGGCTTTTGTGTCGCTGTGTACGCCGCGGTCTACGAGATTTGCCGTTGAGCCTGTAAACTCGGTGATACCTACCGCGTTTTGTGCGATACCGTATACGAGGTTTTGGCCGCCTACGGCCTCGCCGCGAGATAGGCGGAGAGATACGTCGTAAATGGCTTCGCCAACGTGTTTTAGGGTGGAGGTTATCATATTATTAGGTGCAAGATGGCTTTGGTCGAGGTCTACTCCGATTACGTAAATGCCGTACTCGATGGCGGCGTCGATTACACCTTGGCCTGCGCCGCCTGCCGCGCCGTAAAGCACGTCTGCGCCCGCAACACGCATGGAAGAAGCAATACCACGCGCAATGGTTACGCTCTCAAAGTCGCCGATATACTGCACCTCGGTAACAACATCCAGCCCATGAACATGGTTTGCATAAGCAACGCCTGCACGCCAGCCCGCCTCGAAGCGGTGAATAACAGGAATCTCCATGCCGCCGATAAAACCGACAATGCCTGTATTTGACTGACGAGCCGCAAGGTAGCCTGCCATAAATGTGGCTTCGTTATCGCGGAAGTCTACGGCTACTACGTTGGGGAGGATTCCGTCGCCAAAGTAGAAGTCAACTATACCGTAGGTTTGGGTGGGGTTGATTGTGGCTTGCTCTACTACGGGGTCTGCGCCAAGAAAGCCAATTACCCATATGATGTCTTTGCCCTGGTCGTAGAATCTGTCCATGTTGGGAGCCATATGCCCCGGTGTTGCAGATTCCAAGTACCCGATTTCTGCGCCGATGTCTGCCCGCAGACGAAGCAGCCCGTCCCATGAGGACTGGTTAAAGCTTTGGTCGTTTACGCCGCTTGCGTCCGTAACCATACCTGCGGAAAATCCACCGTTTGCGCCGCCGTTGCCGTTTGCTACGCTCGCGCCACCGCCGTCGTCGTTACCGCACGCGGTAAATACCGCAAGTGCAAGAGTTAAAATAGTTGCTAAAAGTAGTGCTTTTTTCATTTTGTTGCCTCCCTGTTTGATGTTAAATTATGTCTATTTGACACATTTTCATTGTGTTTAATGCCTCGCGGTGGCTCCGGGGCGTGACGCCCGCGCAGCAGCTTTGGTTGACATTGATTTTTGCCGTCGGCAAAACATTTTTTAGCATTATCGCATTGGAAACTACGCATATATCCGTGCAAAGCCCAAGGATTTCTATCTCGGACGGGTTTTTTTCTTTTAAAAACTCCACCATCTCCACACTGCCGAATACGGGCTTTTGGAAGATTATTTTTTCCGACTTGCAGGCATTTAGGACGTCGGGATGGATTTCCCAGCCCTTTGTACCCTTAATGCAATGCGGGACAGTCAGCTTTTTGCCCTCGGGCGTGGAAAGATAATCGCTCCCGTGGGTATCCTGCGTAAAAATAACAAGCTCGTCGCGGGAGTTTTGCAAACGCCGCACCACGTTAGGCACAATACCCACCGCCTCCGCAGTGCCAATCGCACCGTCGATAAAATCATGCTGCATGTCCACTACGATGAGAACTTTCATGCGTTCCTCCCGATAAAATTTCATATGAATTATACCAGAGCGTTAGAATATGTCAAATTGATTACAAGACAATGTTGACGAATGTATGTACGTATGATATTATTTATACACGAAAGGAGTTGTTAATATGTTGCCAATCATTGACCCGCAATTTAAAGAGGTAATCCCGCCTCTATCCCCGGAGGAGCGCAGTCAGCTCGAACATAATATCCTGGAATCCAAGAAATGTCGTGACGCGATAATCCTGTGGGAAGGTATCATAATCGACGGGCATAACCGCTATGAAATATGCACAAAACACGGCATAACCTTTGGGATAAGGGAAATGGAGTTTGCGACACGCGAGGACGCCATGGTATGGATAATAGAAAATCAACTGGGCAGACGCAACCTCAACGACGCTGCCAGGATAGAGCTGGCATTGCAAAAGGCAGAGCTGTTTAGGGAGAAGGCAAAGCGTAACAAAATCCGCTCCGGGCGTGATAGACACAGGGCCGGTGAGGTTTTGTCAGAAACATCTATCTGCCAAAAAAACCCAATTAACGTGCGCAAAGAGCTAGCCACAGAAGCGGATGTAAGCGAAGGAAATCTACACTATTACATGCAAATCAAAAACGAAGGAAGCCCCGAACTGCTGGAAAAAGTAAAATCCGGAGAAATGAAAATCGGCTCGGCACATAGGCTCTTAGGTAAGCAGATACTTAAAGAGCTAAAACTGGCCGATGGTATGTATAAGTATATCCTCGCAAATATCCCCACCGAGGACGAGGAGGTAAACCGTGTAATTTATGAGGGGTTAGCGGAGTTGCGGGAAAAATTGCGGGAGATTCAGAGGCTGTAATGTATCGAGCAATATTGAAAACAGGGATATTTTGTGGAGCAGTCAAAACATATTATGATGAAGGCGCATTTATACCTTTTGAGCCGGTTACGATTCCGAAAGGCAGCCACGCAATAATCACCATTCTTGATAAACTTGTTAAAAATTCACCTGCGAATATGTAATAACACCCGATTTAATTGGGAAAATCGGGTGCTTTTGCTTAGCAAACATTTATTTAGACTGTAACTTGGCAAGTTGTGTGCGAAGTTTTTCGACTTCTGCGAGTGCGGCATCGCGTTCGTCCGCTACGCCTTGCCATTTTTCCCGTTCTTGTCGCCGTGCGTTGCTTAACGCCTGCGCTTCGTCGTGGCGGGTTTTTGTCCTTAGTAATTCCAAACTTCTAAATTCTTCTGTGGCAGTAACGCCACGATATGCCTGTATCGCTTCGCCCATCACTGCACCTCCGCTCTTGGATAATTCTTCTAGCTCCTCTTCGGTTTCGGCGTTGAAAAGTGCAAGCCGCAAAACTTTTTGCCGATTTCTTCGGGCGGAATTGAGGAATTGGTAAGTTCAAATTTACTTATGCTTTCGTGCGGGATTGCAAGAAGCACCGCGACCAGTCGCTTTAACAAATGCGGATATTTCACGAACAGCATTTTGAAAAGCACATCGGACTTAAACGTATATTCCAATTTTGTTCCTTTGTTTTTGTGAACGGTTACTTTTGTTGATGGCATTTATTATACTCCCCTCTGCGTTGAAATTATAAACGACAGCTTCGGCATTTTCAAGAAATACATTTTTCCCTAAAATACAAAATGAAAACTTTGTAGGAAGAAGTATATTGGAAAGGGTACTTAAACCGTACCCAAATACAATATACGGCAAAAGGCTCATCTGTAGCGGCTTGACGCAGTTTTGCGGGGAAAGGGGGCAAGGGTTAGCGTGTGACGAGAGTACCACCATTTCATTATAACAGAATGTCGTGGCGGCACTCGTAAAAATATTTTTTCAAAATAGGAACATTTCCCTTTTGGTTATGACGTTTACGATTGTAGGGGGTATGAGTATCGTTTATACTCTACTCATACCCCTACATATTCTAACGATGTCTGAACAGGAGGGATTTTCTTTTGTAGCAGTACGTTTACGACCACCGCCGCCGAATGTTTGAGGGTATGCACTTTCTGCCCCTCGTCTATCTGATACCCGATATGATAGCGGAACAGCGGGGGTTTGCCGACTTCCCCCGCGACCCATATATCGTGGCAACGGAAGATGAATGGCTAGAAATCTATCACAGCAAGCAGTTTCAAATTAAACTACTCGACACATGGGCGTTAATGATGTGGGCAAGCCTTGGCATTAAAGGCGGGATTGCCGAAAGAATTATCACGGGAGCAGAACATCGCTCTTGCCCGTGAATATGTGCAAAAGAATTTTGTTGATAATGGTATGTGCGCCGACTTGTGTGTGCATGACACGGGCAAGGGCAACCCACATTTTCATGTAATGCTCACCATGCGCCCGATTGAAAAGGACGGAACATGGGGGCAAAAATCGAAAACCGTTGACGGCAGAAAAATTCCCACCGTTGCTTGGAACGAACGAACCAAAGCCGAAGAATGGCGCAAGGCATGGGCAGACACTGCTAACGCCACTTTGAAGCGTTTGGGTATGCCCGAGCGCATAGACCACCGCAGTTACGAACGGCAGGGCGTTGATAAAGTTCCGACCATTCATATGGGCGTGGCGGCACACCAAATGGAGCAACGTGGCATACGCACCGACAAGGGAAACCGCAACCGTGAAATCGCAGACATCAATGCGGAAATTCGCCAATCGAAAGCCCGTATCCGCAAGTTGAAAGATTGGATTTACACCCGCCCCATTGATAACTTCCCGACTATGGTAGATATAGCGGTAGGCAAAGGCAATGCCAAAAACTTTGAGAGCCATTGGCAAAGAATCCGCAGCTTGCAGACACAGGCGAAGGTGTTAATCTTCCTGCAAGAGAACGATATATTCAGCGTAGAGGATTACACGAACAAGGTTGTGGAAATGCACGACCAGCTTCAAACCGTTTCTGCCGACATCAAATCCACTGAGCGGCGGTTGGGAACTTTGGCTACCCACTTGGCACACAATGAAAATCGTAAAACGCACAAAGCAATCTATGAAAAATATAAGGCACTAAAACCGAAAAAGGACACCGCCGCCATGAACAGCCTAAACCCATTCACAAAAAAGAAAGCCATCGCCGACTATGAAACCGCCACCAAAAAGCACGAAGCCTACCGTGAAAAACACGCTGATGCAATCACGCAATACGAAGCCGCCCGTGATTATTTCGCCGCTGTGATGAACGGCAGAACGGAGTTACCCATCACGAAATGGCAGACGGAGCAACAGCAACTTTTTAGAAAGCGGTATGGGCTTTGCGAACACTTCTACACGCTGAAAGACGAAATCAAAAGTGCGGAAACCATACGCCACAGTATGGAGCAGATTATGAAAGACGAGCCGCAGAGGTCACAGCCGAAACGAACGCATGATGAGGATAGGTAAATAGAAGTTAGCTGTGGCATTGCCACAAACGGCGGCGGGCAACAGGAAAAACAATCTTGCTGCCCGTCGCTGTTCGCTTTACTCTTTTATGCGAACGGCGATGTTACCGTGGAATTTTTAACATGTGGTATGGTATAATTCTCTGTGTTGAAATCTTTTTTGTGCATTGTTTGGTCTTGCTATTAATGGTGCATCAGATTTATGTTTCCTTATTCGGCAGTTAGAATCGAATGCGGCATTTTCTGTTTAATAAATTTTGTAAATGCTTGACACGAACACGATGTTGTACTTTATGCTCTACATTGAGAACAGGAAAGGAACGCCTAAATCATGGAATTACAAACGGCTGGTCACGTATCAAAAATATTCGGAATTTCCACGCGAATGTTGCGATACTATGAACAAATCGGGCTTGTACAAAGTTTGCGAAAAAATGATTATGCTTATCGTGTTTACGATAATGAAAGCATAAATCGTTTGCAACAAATTATAATCTTACGGAAATTGCAAGTTCCTATTAAGCAGATTAAGATTATTCTCAACAACCCCGATGCGGCAACAGCAACCGAGATTTTCAATGAAAATATTAAAACCATAAACAACGAAATAACTGCGCTGGAAACTATTAAATCAGCACTTGAAATTTTCGTTGCAAAAATTGAGGAACTCGCTACGGTACGCTTGAATTTTAACTTGCTGACAGATGAAACCGTGATTGAATTGGCGCAATCCCTTTCCTTAACTCAAAAAAATGTTAAGGAGCATATGACCATGAACGACTTGAACAAAGCAAATGAAGTGCTGGGCAGTTTGAAAGACAAAGATGTGCGAATTGTCTATCTGCCGCCAGCCACAGTATTATCACACCATGCTGTGGGAGATGATGAACAAGGACGACCACCCGAAGACCAACACGACCCGATTTTGGACAATTTTGAGAAAGAACTGGCACAAACCAAACCCGATTTTAGGCATTACGGCTTTAATCATAGTGTGGACGGTGTGCATGGGTACGAGCGGTGGATTACTATTCCCGATGAAATGGAAGTTGCACCACCATTTACAAAAAAGCATTTCCCCGGTGGTATGTATGCGGCGTGTGTGCTGCCTGTTGACCCGTGGGACGAAGGTTGGGGCTTGTTGGAGGAATGGATTTCAAGTAATGACAAATATGAACCGGATTACAAGGGCGTTTGGGATGGGCGACTGGAGGAACACTCCACAGCGGCGGCGATAATCACCAAAGCGGAAATGTATATCGACTTGCTGCTGCCCATCAAATTGCGAACTAAAAAGCGCAAGCCAATACAACCGGGCTATATCGAAAACAGCGCAGAGCTATGCGGCTTTAAGGCAAGCGTCATCAAAAAAAGCAGCTTCACCGTTGTAGGATATACTAAAATACAACACGGCGATACGCCTCATGAAGATTTTTATGCTGAGCTTGTCGCAGACGGGCGATTGCAACGACTAAAGACCATGCTAAAACCCGATGCACCGCTTTTGATATATCAATCGTATGACAGCGAGTGTATCCATGTTAAAAACAAAACGGGAGTTTGGAGTTTTAGACAAACCGTATGCGCCGATATAAAGGATATTATTGATATAGGCGCACTGGGTGAAATTTTTACGCAAAAACTACCGGCCAAGCACTGGATTGAGTTTGAATTTCCGCGCGAACGGCGAAAATCTTCTTCATCAGACCAACACAGTGCTGTTCAAAAGCTGGGATGGAAATTTAGCGGTAGCGGACATTTTGACGTTTGCTATGACAGGGAAATTCTCATGACAGACGAAAATAAAGGAACTGCCATAAAATTTTGGATGCCGGTTGTGAAAGCGGGTGAAACACATGGCTAAAAAGTTGCTTTCAGAAGATACAATAATAAAAACCGTCGTAGGTAATTCAAATGCTCCGCCTGTTGGCGAGTATTGGAATTTTCTTCACGAAGCGATAGGCAAAGATTTTTTAGGTGGTCTGGATTATTCTGCTTCTCAAAAATGGCTTTTTTCGCATACAGGTAAAACGCTGAAAGAAGTAGTTGACGAGCATGAAAATGTCTACAAAGCCGAAAACATGGAAGAACTGTTATGTGAACAACGGTTCAACGTAATATCCCCATCAGACAAAGCGTTTATCCAGTCCTTCGACAAGGCAATAAATGAATTGGGGTATGATTGTGAAAATATAATCACCTCGGGGCTTACTTGGGGATTCTATATGATTGTTTATGGAAAAACCGGAACAAAAAGCCGACCATGTGCTGCCCGTATCTATATACAAGAAAGCGGCGAGGTCAGCCTGCGATTATTCTTGAACAAAGTGGACAAGCACATGAAATTCATTGAGAACAGCCCGCCGCATATCAAAGGCGCTTTTGATTTCACGGGCGGCGATTGCAAATCTTGCAACACTGCCTGCGCGCCGGGTAAAGTATACACGATTGACGGAAAACTAATGCAAAAATGCAATCATTCAACATTTTATTTCTATGCACCATCGGTAGAAAAATTGTCGGATTTCATGGATTTGTTGTCAATGTTTTTTACAGTTAAAAAGCCAAAAGGAGCCTAACATGTAAATAGTCGTATGCTGACAAAAACCCCGCCGTTTCGTGATTATCGAGATTGGTAGTAGCGAATCAAGCAATCATAAGTCAAGGCATTAACCCTTGGCTTATTTTTTTGTCAAGATTTCAAACACCTTGACAATATGCATCTGAGTATAACCCTTCAATAATAAAACCCACCAAAAAAATAGTTTTGGTGGGTTTTAAATTGTAATCAAAACAAAAAAAATGTATAATGCGAGGGTATGTAAATTTTGATGTGGAGGTTTTTGTAACTATGAACCCACAAATAGGCGTAATAATGGGCAGTAAATCCGACTGGGAAACAATGCAGCACGCATGTAAGATACTTGACGAAATGGGAATCCCATACGAGAAAAAGGTAGTATCCGCCCACCGCACCCCCGAGCTAATGGCAGAATACGCAAGCACCGCCGCAAAGCGCGGGCTAAAGGCAATAATAGCAGGCGCAGGCGGCGCGGCACACCTACCCGGCATGACAGCCGCCTACACATCCCTACCCGTAATAGGCGTACCCGTACAATCCAAAGCACTAAGCGGAATAGACTCCCTATTATCCATAGTACAAATGCCCGCAGCCGTACCGGTAGCAACAATGGCAATAGGCATACCCGGCGCAACAAACGCAGGCCTACTAGCCGCCCGAATAATCGGCGCGTTCGACAGCGAGGTATTTGAGCGGCTGGAAAACTACAGAGAAACAATCCGCGATATAGTCCTAAACGAGCATAAAGTATAAGCGTAAAAGATGGGGGTCAAGGGGGCAAAGCCCCAAGGTCTTATGATTTTATTAAAATTGTCGGAGGAAAAAAATGAACTTAGCAGAAAAATTAAAAGGTAAAGTGATTATGGATGTAACCAGTCCGGAGCAGGCTGTTATTGCAGAGAAGGCTGGTGCGGGTGCTGTTATGGCACTGGAGAGGATACCTGCTGATATTCGTGCGGCGGGTGGGGTTTCGAGGATGAGCGACCCGAGGATGATAAAAGGGATTATGGGTGCGGTAAAGATTCCTGTGATGGCAAAGTGTCGTATTGGGCATTTTGTGGAGGCAAGGTTGCTGGAGGCCATTGGGATTGATTATATTGATGAGAGTGAGGTGCTTTCGCCTGCGGATGATAAGTACCATATAGATAAGGCAGAGTTTAAGACGCCGTTTGTTTGTGGTGCTAAGGATTTGGGTGAGGCACTGCGCAGGATTGCCGAAGGCGCGAGGATGATACGCACTAAGGGCGAAGCGGGTACGGGTGATGTGGTACAAGCCGTACGCCATATGCGTGAAATAAAGGCAGAAATGCGCCGCGTGGCAAGCATGAGCAAGGACGAGCTGTATGATACTGCAAAGGAATTACGCGTGCCGTATGAGCTGCTTAAATATGTAAACGAGCATGGAAAGCTGCCCGTGCCTAATTTTTCTGCGGGGGGAGTGGCTACCCCTGCCGACGCTGCGTTGATGGTACACCTTGGCGCGGAAGGCGTTTTTGTGGGTTCGGGTATATTCAAATCCGGCGACCCGCAGAAGCGTGCCGGCGCGATTGTAAAGGCCGTGGAGAATTATAAGGACGCGAAGCTGATTGCCGAGCTAAGTGAGGACTTGGGCGAGGCTATGGTAGGTATTAATGAATCGGAAATTAAGATGTTGATGGCGGAGCGTAACGCGAGTTAAAAATGTATGAAAAAAGTGGGCGTTGGGGTTTGCTAACCCGACCGACGCCCACTTCTTTTATACCGCTACGGATTCCGAAGTACGTGTTGTTGCAAGCTGCTGCGCCCACCAAATTTTACGTTCGTTTAGGCTGTCGGGATTTGCCCCGCCTCGGTAGTTTGGGTCGTCGAGCTGTACGCCGTCATTTTCCCAACCGCATATTTCGCATACATCAAAGTCGTTATCTTCTTCAAATACATATTTGTTGCAAACCGGGCAATTAATCATTTGTTACACCTCCATCACGCAATAGTTGACGTTCAAAATACAGCGTCCCTTCTTCGGGCTTAAACATGGTTTTTATTCCGTTTTTTGCACCTTTTACAAAGTCGTTTGTTGATTCGTCAAACCTTACAATGTTGCCGTTGCTTGCTCTGTAGCCAAGTATGTTGTCGCTAACCTTTGACGTGACGAGGACATGCGCTCTTTTTGCGTACTGCTCTTTTGTAAATCCTTGGTACTGCTTGCTATGGTCGCTTTTACTGCCGCTGCCAAAATGCTTATTTAAGTTTTCTTCCGTAAACCCCGGCAAATCCGGGTTTGCGCCTATTGCGTTTAATCCCATAAGTTTAACCCCAACCTCGTTTTTCAAATTGCATAGTTCAATCTATCATAATCGTTGCATTTCGGCAATCCACTCCACTATATCACGCAACACTTGTTCATCTACGCGGGAGCGGATTCTGTATTCGTTTAGGATTTCCGATATGGGGAAGTCTCGGGACGGCATGAATAGGTGGTTTAGGCCGGGGTAGAGCTTGAAGGTTACGTTATCGCGGCCTTCGAGCAGCTCCTTGTACATAGCAAAGTCGATTTCTGTTAATACTTGTACGTCGTCGTCGGGGTGCATTATCAGCATTGGGACATCTACTTTTTCCAGATATACGGGGACGGGGTGGTTGTACATATCCAGCCAGTAGTAACCCATGTTGCCCCAGTGGCGAAAGTACGTTGTGCGTACTTCTTCCGGGGGCATGTGGCGGATTTGGTCGAAGAATTCGTCCATTAGCAGGGTGTTGGCTTCTATGATTTCCGGGTCGCCTGTGTCGAGGGCTTGGTTTCGGCTTATGTCGAGAACAAAACGTGGCGAGCCTGCCCATATTATTATTCCGTCGAAGTCGCCGCCGTTTGCGTGGATACGTGGGGCGAGCATTCCGCCAAGGCTGTGTCCGAGGATGTAGACCTCGCTTATGCGTGGGTCGGCGCGTAGCAGGTTGGCGGCCAGGATTGCGTCCTCTATGGATTCTTCCCATATGGTTTGGCCGTCCAGTCGAGACATTGCCCTGCCGTGGGTTAGCGTGCGCTTGTTGTAGCGGATTACGGCTATGCCGTTTTGCGAAAGATACTCTGCCACGTCGCGGAACGGCTCGTTATCGAAAATCGTTTGATTCATATTCTGTGCGCCGCTGCCGTGGACGAGTACCACTGCGGGTACAGCACCTTCTGTGTGGCGGGGTAGGGTGAGCAGTCCATGGAGTTCCCATTCTGTGCCTTCTCCGATGATTATGCTTTCGGAGATTACGTGGCGGTTTAGGGCGATTTGGCGGGGCATTTCTTGGCCAAAGAATACGGTGATTCCTATGAAGATAACCGCAAAGCCTGCGATAGCTACAGCTTTTTTTCCCGCGCCTTTTTTATTAAAAGAAACCACGGCAAGCATGATAAACGAAACGATTCCGATAACCGTAACGGCCAGTGCGGGCAAAAATTGCCTTGGTGTCGCCACGTCCAAAGGAAGGTTTGCACTCGTAGACAGCGACATGGGATTGTAGCCCCCCACGCCCGGGATTGAGCCAAAAACGGCCAACAAAAAAGCAATGGCTCCAACAATAAGCATACATATAAAGCTTTTATTTGTAAGCGTGGCGGCAAAGGTGGTAGCCGCCAGCAAAAACATCCCAAAAGCCCATAAAATAAGCATAGCAAAGGCCAAATTAGGAACATGGTCGTCAAACAGCACCGCTGTATAAGCCCAAGACGTAAATGCCGCAATTGCAAAGCCGAATGTCCAAATAATCGACGCCGACGTAAATTTTGCCAAAACAACGGCAGTCCGCGAAAGCCCCTTGGAAAGCATAATCCTAAGTGTGCCGCGAGACATCTCCGACGAGAGCATTCCGCTAAACATTACAACAATCACGATAAAAAACATGTTAATGTTGCTGTAAAACTGCATCCAAGAATCAACGGCAGCAGGGTCTGAAAACAACTCGCCAAAATCCATGCCCGCCATAGAAGGGTCGCTTTCCATGGCCAAGCGAAAAATTTCCGGCAAAAAGAAGGCGGTAAGCGGGCCGAGCATTCCGAAAAAAAGGGCAACCGCGCCGAGAATTAGCAGCTTATGGGTCTTTAACGCCTCCATAAGCTCTTTTTTAAGAAAAATCGCGTAATTTCTCATGCGGCCACCTCTAAATACAGGCTTTCCAAGGTAGGCTCAAGCAGCTCGAATTTTACGGGGACAAGCTTTTGCTCCGCGAGTATAGCCAAAAGCTCACCGCCGTTTGCGTCGTTAAATATGACGGTGTTTTCCGTTACGCCAACCTTGCCGCCCTCTTTAACCTTCATCAAAATGTCCGAAAAATCAGCGGCTTCTTGTGCCGAGGCAAACTCCACCGCGTAGCTGTCGGTTTTGCGCTTTTTCAAATCTGCCAGTGTGCCGTACAGCGCGATTTTACCGTTATGCAAAATCGCGGCATGGTCACAAATCCGCTCCACGTCGGAAAGGATATGCGTGGAGAAAATAACGGTAGTTTTTACCGCCGTTAAAATATCCAAGATTTCCTTGCGGCCGATGGGGTCGAGGGCGGAAGTCGGCTCGTCGCATATCAACAGATTAGGGTCGCCGAGCAAAGCTTGCGCGATACCCAGACGCTGTTTCATCCCACGGGAGAAGCCGCCTATTTTACGGTTAATCCCTTCGAGGCCTACAATCTCCAGCAATTCGCTGCCGCGCTTTTTTATTTTTGTCGCGCTCATGCCCGATAGCTCGCCGCATAGCTTTAGGTATTCCTTGGGGCGCATGTAATTGTAAAACTCCGGGACGTCGGGTAAATAGCCCACACTTTTTGCGGTTTTTCCGTAGGCTACGCGCTCGCCGCATATGAAAATTTGGCCGCTGTCGCTTTCCAAAAAGCCGAGTGCCATGTTCATGGTGGTTGTTTTTCCCGCGCCGTTCGCACCGATAAAACCGAAAATGCTCCCCATTGGGACGTCAAAGGAGATGTCGTTAATCACAAGGTTTGCACCGAAGCTTTTGCAAAGCCCCGTGATGGATAATGCCTCCATTACTCGTCCTCCTTGCCGATGACAAAGTACAAAATCGGCCCGATAAGATTAAGGCATAGCACAACAATCACCCAAATAAGGCGGCTGCCCGTTTTGTAGTTGTCATGCCTAAAAATGTGTACCAGCGCGGCTATCATAAGCCCAAGCTGGATAATCACAATAGGTGCTAAAATCAGTAATAATGTTTGCAGTCCTCCGGATATAAGCATGTTAATTTCCTCCTTACGCCCTGTTAAACATCTCCGTAAGGTAACGCAACTGCGCCTCCTGATGGTGGTTTAACATATCCTCGGTGTAGCGGAATTTCCACCAGCCCTGTGCCAGACCGGGGCAGTTCATGCGGTCGCTTGCGCCGAGATTCATAATATCCTGTATAGGAACAATCGCGTACAGCGCGTTTGTTCCCATCGCGAATTTGATTAAATCCCATGCGACGTCGTTTCCGTTGACGCTTAGCGCGCGGCGCAGGTAGTCGCGTTCGTTTTCCGGTGAGTCTGCGTACCAGCCTTGGGTTGTGTTGTTGTCGTGTGTGCCTGTGTATACCACGGTGCGGCTGTCCTCATAGTTATGCGGCATGTGGTTTGACGCACCCGTTGGGTCGAAGGCGAAATGTAATACGCGCATTCCGGGTAGGTTGTTGTCGAGGCGAAGCTTATCTACGGCGGGGGTGATTTCGCCCAAATCCTCCGCGATGATTGGCAGGTCGCCAAGGCGTTTTTTAAGCGCGTTAAAAAAGCTTTGTCCCGGGCCTTTCATCCATTTTCCTTTAACGGCGGTTTTTTCGGTAGCGGGTACAGCCCAGTAGGCCTCGAAGCCGCGGAAATGGTCTATGCGCACAATGTCCACCATGCCAAGCACGGCTTCTATGCGTTTGCACCACCATTCGTAGTCGGTTTTTTTATGCTCTTCCCATTTGTAAAGCGGGTTGCCCCAAAGCTGCCCCGTCTCACTAAAATAATCGGGCGGAACCCCCGCAACAGAAGTAGGACGGCCATGCTCATCCAGCATGTAAAGCTCCGGATTAGCCCAAACATCGGAAGAATCCCCCGCCACAAAAATAGGAATATCCCCGATAATAGAAACCCCAGCCTTGTTTGCATAAGCCTTAACCTCTCCCCATTGGCGGAAAAACTCGTATTGCAGAAATTTGCAAAACTCGATAGCGTCGTGGTGGGTTTTGCGAGCTTCGGTAATCGCGGCGGATTCACGCTTTGCGAGCGGGGTCGGCCATTTATGCCATTCCAACCCGCCAAAGTGGTCTTTTAGCGCGTAAAACAATGCGTAGTCTTCCAGCCACGGGTTGGCTTTGCAAAACTTAGACAGCTTGCTTTTATGAGCCGCAGCAGCACCCGCCTTAAACCGCTCAAATGCCTTGCGCAACAGCCCCATTTTGTATTCAATCGCCCAACCATAGTCGATAGAGCGCGGGTCGAATCGCGGTCTCTCCAAGTCCTTGTCCCAAAGCCAGCCCTGCTTTTTTAGCTCATTCGGGCTAATCAAATAGTGATTGCCCGCAAACGAAGAAAAACTCTGGTAAGGCGAATCCCCATATCCCGTAGGCCCGAGAGGAAGCACCTGCCAAAGTTTTTGCTTAGCCTTTTTTAAAAAATCAATAAACTGATACGCACCCCAACCAAGGTCGCCCATACCAAAATGCCCCGGAAAAGACGTAGGATGTACAAGGACACCACTTGCGCGTGGGTTTTTTTCGTTTGCTTTAAACATATAAAAATCCCTCCAAGTATTTAGTTTTATTGTGCGAAGTTTAGCATAAAACAGCGTGGTCGTATATGGGTTTGTTTTGTGGGGAGCAAGCAAGTGTAAGGAGGGTAACGATTCTTTAGCCGGTGCGCTCGTTTAGCTGCTTTGACGGTAATGTGCCGTCTTGCTATAATGAGTGTAATATCTATAGGAAAGAAGTAAGGATAAAATACATGAATGATATGCATGTTCACACTTTTTGCAGTAGCGATTCCGAAGAAACTTTCGCCAATTACGTTGACCGTGCGCGTGAAATTGGGGTAAACGTAATATGTTTTACCGACCATGTTGACTATAATCCAAACGATTTTGGCACAGGGTATTATAATAGTACGAATTTTTTTACAGAATTTAATAAAACAAAGATGAAAGTATGCGATATAGAGTTGCTTGCCGGTATCGAATTTGATTGCCCTCATCGGTATCAAGACGAATTAAAAGCGTTAGCATCTTTGCCCTATGACTGTATTATTGGTGGCGTTCACTATTGCAATTTGTCGCCGGATTTATTTTTTTCGGAGCTTGTTAAAAACGGGGTTTCCGTTGAGGAGTGTTTTTCTGCCTACTGGCATGAAGTGCAAAAATGCGTTGAGCATGGTGGATTTGACGTTTTGGCGCATATTGACATCCCCAAAAGGTATCTGAAGTCACTAATATATGATGATTTTCATTTGCTTAAAATTTTTAACAAAATGATTTCTGCCAACATTATTCTTGAAATCAACACATCATCATTACGTAAAGGGCTATCTGATACAATGCCCTCAAAAGCCCTGCTTGAGTTATATCGTAGTGCAGGCGGCAAATATATAACAATCGGCAGCGATGCCCATTACAAAAGCGAACTTGCATCGGATTATGAAATTGCTCGTAAGCTCTGTGCAGATGTTGGCTTGCAGGAAGTTATATTTCGTGAACGAAAAATGATAATTGCATAAATATCGTTAAGCTAGTTCGAATTAATTTGCTATAACTCCGAAACTACCTTTACAACACAGGCTTTATAATAACCGCAATTTTACAAAAGAGGGGAGGTCTATAGTGAATAAATCTATATATAGGGCAGTTGGGGAAGATGAGTATGTCGAAATTATGGAAACTAAGCAATTTTCGTTTATGAACAAAGAAGATTTCTACACACACATCCTCGAAATCCGAGAAGTATTATCCGACCCAAAGGCCACACAATGCACCTGTCCAAAAACCGCGTGCGAATGGCATGGCAAATGCAAGGAATGTGTTGCATTTCACAGGCATTACAAAAACCACATCCCTACCTGCTTGCAGCCCATAATCGACGAAAAAATAAACGCATTGGCAGGCATAGCAGAAATGACAACCCAAAAAAAGCCCTACACCCCCGAGGAATACTGGCATTATGTAAAAGAGCGCGATGATGAGCAGGCAAAAAATGATTTGATTGACACAAGGGATTGATAATTCTATAATATGAACATAATAAAAAAGACTTCCGTAGAAATCGGAGTCGGTCGTGAAAAAAATATTTATCTCAACGAGCCGTCCCTAGGGTCAGTAGGGGCGGTTTTTCCTTTTAAGCGTGACATTACTTTTTTAGCCAATGTCGTAACGGTAACTTTAACGACAGCTTTGACAATAATCTCGACCAAACATAGGACAAAACCCATGCGTTCACCTCCTTTCACGTTAAAATGAAAGAATGAGTACGCACGACCGACCCCCCTCTACGAAAGCCAAACACATTCTACCATAAAACGACAAAACGTGCTACGCCACAAGCTCCGGGCTCATTAGCCCACTGTACTTTCCGTCTCTGCATAATTTATCGTTGTAAATTCCGATAACCACATCGGGGGCGGTGTTTTCTTTTCCTGCGCCCTCTACTTTTACGCTGTCGGGGCGAAAGCCGATTAGCATTCCGTTATTGCGCCCAAGGCTGGAGAAGGGAATCATTCTTATCCGATTGTAAAAGTTTTCGGCGTCTCTTGCGGACAGCAGTATCGTTAAATCATTCTCCTGTTTCTCGTAGAACAGGACCTTTAAGCTATCGGGGAGCAGGGGTTTTACATATTCGAATTCTGCGATAATTACGGGGGACTTGGAAAGCGGCTCTTTTAGGCTATGCCCCGTGTCCACCAGTGCGTCGAAGTTGCAGTCATTCCCCTCGACAGAAATACACACACTGCATAGCATTTGTCGCTTCAGTGTAAACCTTTCTGCTATTTTAATTCCAAATTTTATCGCAACATAGCTTAAAACCATCCCCACCAGCGCAAGCTGCCAAGACACTATCCGTGTAAACCCATCCCAATCCGCTGCGATAAAATAAATCGCATACGGGATATCCGTAAGAAAAAACAAAGCCATACCCAGCCCGCCCACGGTAAAAGAAATCAAATAAGCCACCGCCATATACTTGGCAAAATCCCGTAATGTGCGCGGCCTAAAGGCCACGGCAACCCCCACGCATAAAATTACTACCGACGACACTACGACGTTAACAAACCGCAAAGCTTCCACCACAATAAGCAGCGTATAAAGCAGAGCCATTATCCCCGACCCCGCCAACAGCCACCGTGCCTTAGCCCTTGCCCGCACCACCTTGGCAAGCACCCACAGCACAAATCCGTTCATAATAAAATTTACCAAAAATAAAATGTCCGCGTACAAAGTCACAAATATCACCCGTTATAGTATAATTTCTATGACGAGCGAAAAATGTCACAAAATACATAAGTAATTCGTTATACAAGTGCGATTGACGGAAAGACACCGGCAACGCAGGAAAGGAGGAGCAAGCTTGGAATTACAAATGCTTTCCGGAGGCACAAAGATTTCCACAGTATCGGCGTCTGCCGAGCGCGAGCTTGAAAACCTAATAAACGCGCACGGCACGGCGGTATTAAAATACTGCCACAGCATTCTGATGGACTACTACGAGGCGCAGGACGTGGTGCAGTCTGTTTACACCACGGCACTCACAGCCCTGCGGCGCGGCAAAGAAATAAACAGCTCATGGCTGTACAAAGCAGGCTACAACCTATGCATAGACATCCTACGGAGGAAAAAACTGCAACGGATATTTTCCATAACAAAAGAAGAGCCTGCGTACACCGAGAATTATTTCATAGGCGAAGAAGTTAACACAATCCTACAAAAGCTTCCGCCAAAAGACCGAGCCTTGGTCTACAGCCGAGCGGTAGAATGCAAAAGCTTTGAAGAGTTGCAGCAAATTTACGGCAAAAAAGCCGCAACCCTTCGCAAACGCTATGAGAGAGCAAAAAAGAAGCTGGCAGAAGAACTGGAACAAGGAGGCGACTTATGAAACGCGACCACGACGAAATAAAAATTGACGCCTTATTTGGGCAAATAAAAACACCACAATATGACATTATGAAAGGAATTCAAACGATGAATAAAAAGACATATAAACGACCGCGCTTTTCTGTAGCGGCGGTGTGTACGGCAGTGATGATTTTTCTTACTGCGGGGGTAGTATTTGCGGCATACAATGCAGGCGGATTTCAGCGACTGCTGGGTATCGTAGGCGAAGACCACGGCGAAACCCTAACCCCCGTAGAAGTAGCGGTAGACGGCCAAACCCCGTTTATCCCCGGCTACGCACAAACCGAAGATGACCTTCGCATAGAAATCGTAGCCATCAATCTATGCGAAAACAACGAATTTATGGACATCTACGTAACACTGGAAGACCTAACAGGCGCAAGGCATAACCACGAGTTTAACTCGCTAAGCTATGTACTGCACACCCGTACAAATTCTCACCTCGAGATAAACGTCGGCTTGGAAGCTACAGACCATCTATGGGGAAACTTTACGGAGGTTATCGACAGCGCAAACGGCATTTTAACCTTGCGTACACGCCACGAGCTTTTTGGCCGCGATATTCTCATTGGCAATGGGGTGACAATGACCTTCTTGTCGCTGATGTATAACTCAACAGGCTATATCACAGGCCATGTGATACCCATTGACTTAACAGAAATCCCCGTAAATCCGCCAACCCGCCGTATTGATTTTCCGCTCGGTTTTATGCCTTATTGTCGTATCACAGGCAAAGATTACACCTATATTTTGGAGCCGCACCAACTGGATATGCCGATAGAGCTGCATGGCATACACACGAGGGTTTCCTCTATCGGCATGGTTGGCGACAACCTGCACGTGCAGCTATATCAGCCACGCCCCACCTATTCTGTGTTTAGCGGATTAGACCTGCGCTCTAACGTGCCGCAACAAGCACAACCCCAAGAACGCTCACCGCGAGAGCCTGAAATAACCCCCGAAGAAGAAGAAAACAGAGAGCGTCGGGCAGAAAGGTCCAATCCCGAACAAAGAACACATGCCAACAATTCCCTAATATTTAACCTCGCTCCCGACGGCACGGCATACCAAGGCTTCTTTAATCGCGAGGCAAAATTCCCGCTTTTCTCCGGCGGATTTTCCGATAACCAATATCAAGAGCTAATTTGGTTTGGCGTAGGAGACCAAGCAACCCGTGCAGACTTCTACCTGACAGGCATATTCTACAACAGCGACAGTATTTGGCTGGACTGGACAGCATCCTTCAACGTAGACACCCCCGCACCAATACCAAACGAAGATGGCACATTTGGGTAAAGCTAAGGTGAAATAAAAAAATCCAACTGACCGTAAAGTATTGTCAGTTGGATTTTTTATTTTATCCCGTAAGCTGTAGACCTCCCTGCGCCAATTTTAACGATATAGCCTTCTTTAGTGAGTGCGGCCAAGGTGCGCTCTACTGTTATCTTGCTTATATCGGGGCAGGCCTCGAGGATTTCGCTTTTTGTTATTTTCCCTATCTTTTGGCTAATCACGGCTCTTATACGTTCCGGCTTGGAAATGCCACGTTGTGACAGAAGAGATATCCTTTCTTCAAAATCCGCATATGCCTTTTGCAGTATTCCCAGATAATAACGGATAAACGGCGCGTAATCGCTTTTGTTATCATGCCAGTCCTCGGAGCTTTTTTGTAATGCTTCGTAATATGTTTCCTTGCTGCTTTCTATCAGCCTTTCGAGGCTTATATATTTGCCGACGATGTAGCCTGCGCGGTAAAAAAGCAGCAGCGTAAGCAGCCGACTTATACGCCCATTGCCGTCATTAAACGGATGGATGCATAAAAAATCCAGTACAAACATCGGTATCAGCAAAAGTGCGTCGTGTTCGCCTTTTTCTATTGCTTTGTTAAACGCCTCGCACAGCCGCTCTATCGCGTCAGCGGTTAAATACGACGGGGTTGGCGCAAAGCGGATTTTTTCGTTGCCGTCGGTATCTGTTTCTGTGATGAAGTTATCGGCATTTTTATACGAGCCTCCGGTTTTTTGCGCAAAAGAATAAAGCTGCTTGTGTAGCTGCAAAATAATGCTTGGTCTCGGGCTTATATAATCAAAGCTCTCGTGGATGGTGGCAAGTACGTCGCGATAGCCTGCTATGATATGTGCTGTAAAGGGTGGAAATAACGCTACTAATGCTTATTTTGTACGAAAGATACAATTTAGGAAAGCATCTTTTTCATACGCAGAAACACTGTCCTTAATTAAATGGAGTAATATCTCATCTTCCTTCCATAAACCACCAATATCTCTTGTCATATATTCAGCGCAAAGTTTTATCAGTCTAAAACGCTCATCCACATCGACGGTGTTAAAAAAATCAACAAAATAAGCGTATAGCTCAGATTCATTGTCTTTCATATAGTTAAGATATGTTTTTGGTTTTCCAATTTCCAGTTTTTTTATCTTTGCATAACACGCTAAAAACCAATCAAGAGAAGCAGACATGAAATAATTAGAGTATAAAATATCGTCATGTAATCGGTGTTCTAGCTTGTCTATTACATGTTTATAAGTAAACCGGAACCAGCATATATCCCGCTCTGTCAGCTCGGTTTTAGGTTTCCATGCGTATTTTATCCGCTCCAATAAATCACTGGCAATGTTATCTCTTTCAAATAATATTTTGCAATTCAAGTGTGCGAGTTCAAACTCGCTTGCCGGTTCTTCCAACATAAAATCATCTACAGATTTTACCATGCAATCAATAGGAATACCGGCAATATGGAAATGAAGACCGCTTATATCCTTTGATGTGCAAGTTCTCGTGATTACTGTCATGTCGTAATCTCCACCCGCTGTCATGTCCTTATAACTTCTACCACCGTATTCCAAAATGCCTATAACTTCATTATTCTGTTTTAGCAGATTAATGAATTGCTCGATATTTTCAAAATTACATTCCATAATAAAACACCGCCTAATATAAATTTTATGCACGTACCACGCTTGTGTGGTACATAAGTGCGCCATTTGTTTTGTTGTTCAGCTAGTGAAGTAATTTTATCACATCGTTGTTGCTTTGTGCTGATGTTATCCAAACTGCGTTATTTACACCCTTCACAGCACAACCCATATTTCTTGTTCGTTTCTGTTGCGCGGCGTTGATTTGCTTTTTACGATTTCTTCCAAGCGTTTATCTGTGGTGTGGATTCCTTCTATGCGGTTTGACGCTCCGGTGCTTTGTACTTTTGCGATTTCCATTAGGCTTGTGAGTACGTCGGAATGAGCTTCTATGAATAAGCCTTGCTTACCCTTGCTCTCGTGAATGCCGGTTAGCATGGCAACTATATCGGGGGTTAGCAATGCTTTTGGTGTGATGATGTAGTCAATGGATTTCATTTCTTTCTCCTTCATTACTCGGTATAATACATCATTTGCGTTAAAATGATGTATTATACGTTAAACCGTATCAACAGCACATCACCGTCTTTTACAATATACTCCTTGCCCTCTACGCGCACCTGTCCTTTTTCCTTTGCGGCGGCGTATGTGCCTGCGGCGATTAGGTCGTCGTAGGCTACTACTTCTGCGCGGATAAACCCACGTTCCAGGTCGCTGTGGATTTTGCCCGCCGCCTGCGGTGCTTTGGAGTTTTGCTTAACCGTCCAAGCGCGTACCTCTTTTGGCCCTGCTGTTAAAAAGCTTATCAGCCCAAGCAGCTCATACCCTGCGGAAATCAACCTCGCCAAGCCATTTTCGTTAATCCCCATATCGGCTAGGAACATCTCCTTCTCCTCGGGGTCTAGCGTCGCAATCTCCGCCTCAAGCTTTGCACAGGAGATATAAAGCTGTGTGCCTTCCGAGTTTGCAAAATCTTCGAGGGCTTTTAACGAGCCGCTTGCGCCGCCCTCCAAATCACTCTCGGAGATATTTGCGGCGTACAGCATTGGCTTTTGGGTGATTAGCGTTAGGCTTTCCACTAATTTTAGGTCGTCGGGGTCGTCCCATGTTAGCGTTCTTGCGGCTTTGCCTTCTTCCAGCACCGCTATTATTTTACGCAGAATTTCTTCCTCGCGTTTATATGACTTATCCGTGCGTGCGATTTTTTCTGTTTTGGTTAGGCGACGCTCCAGCATTTCTAAATCGGCAAATACAAGCTCCAGGTTTACCGTCTCCGTGTCACGCACAGGGTCTATTGTGTCGTGGACATGGGTTACGTTCTCGTCCTCGAAGCAGCGCACAACATGCACAAGCGCGTCCACCTCGCGTATATGCGACAAAAACTGGTTGCCAAGCCCCTCGCCCTGCGACGCGCCTTTTACCAAGCCCGCGATATCCACCATTTCGATAGCGGCGGGGATTACCGACTTTGCGTTGTAGATTTCATTAAGCTTCCCAAGCCGCTCATCAGGTACAGGCACGCGCCCCACATTTGGGCTTACGGTGCTAAACGGATAATTTGACGCCTCCGCGCCGGTTTGCATTATTGCATTGTACAATGTACTTTTACCCGCATTAGGCAGGCCTACGATTCCTAATTTCATGTTTTCCCTCTTTTTCGTATGTTTAATATATCCAATTATACCCCGGGGTGAGTCGAAAAGGATGCGGAATTTTGGACTATAACGCCATACCAGCCTAAGCCATCATAATCTTCATAGCCCAACGTGCGGGCGTATGCGACTAGCTTACCATCGCTGTCTTTATAGTAGCTCTTTGTTGCATCTTTGCTTATTTGTATCGGGAATTTAGAATACAAACCCTTACCGTCAGATGCCGCGATTATACGATGCGCACTATCCAACAACAACACGCGGGAGTGAACCCATTCGCTCTCCGATAAAGTAGGCTCATCCTTCACGATGGAGCGTGATTGCTTCTGCCAGTCAAAGAACACTCCTAACGCACCCAGCACACCACCATTTAATTCACCACCTGTGCGTACCGCTGTGGCATATACAGCAACAGGCGCGCCTTCATGTAGCGGGTCATCATAAATGTCGTCTACGATATATTGGTCGCCCGAGTGTGTAGCCAAAGCACGACGATACCATCCGCATGAATTTACGTCTACGCCTGCTTGCATTTGGTATGAATCCGAGCAAGATGTGGCAATGACTTTTCCGGTCGAATCCGCCAGTACAAGGTTTAAGTATACGGTGTAAAATCGGTTGATTATTTCTAATCGTTTGGATGCTCGTGCAACGGTTTCGGGTGTGGGGTTTTGCAAGCAACTAAAAAGGGCATCGTCCGTAGCCCACCAGCGTACATCTGCTGTGCGCTCGAACAAGTTACGCACTATAAGCTGCACCAACGTCTGTGCCATTTCCGACAGTCGGCTATAATCGCGTATACGAAATTCCTCCACAAGTTGGTCAGACTGTAACTCTATATGCTCGGATACCGATGCACGCAGACTGGTGGAATTTTCGGCTATTTGATTTGCCAGCGAACGCACTTCATCTGCGACAACAGCAAAGCCTCGCCCGGCTTCACCTGCATGTGCTGCTTCGATAGTTGCGTTTATAGCAACCAGGTTTGTTTTTTTTGCTGTGGATTCTATCGTGGTAGAGAATTTTTGTATTTCACGGAGAATGCCTTGCAGTCCTTGCTGGAGCAGATTTTGTGTTATGTCAGATGATTTCTGCGTCACGAGACCAACCCCTTTCTAACGGAATCATATGCCTTTTCAAGCTTCTACACAATATCATGGATTCATTGTAGCATAAATTTTCACCCCTTGCCACGTGGGGACAACATGCCGCGAAGTCATTTTTTTACAACAAGGATTTGTTTTTTTGGCCAAAAGCGTTACAGCCCTTGATTTATATGGCTTGGCGGGGATTTTAAAATAGTGCAAAACCCGTCAAAAAGTCCCTTGAAAGTATTTTATGTATCCGTGCAGAAGCGGGAGTGTAGAAAGCCGCATTTTACAGGCGTTTGCGATTTTTTGCTCTGCCGAGACAGTTTCTCATTTAATCCGCTGTAGTGTATAATGATGGCATGGACAATTTAAACGAAAATCAACTAACAGCGGCGCGTCACTACAAAGGCTCAATGATGGTGCTTGCAGGCCCGGGCAGCGGAAAAACGGCGGTAATCACCGCACGTGCGGTTTTGCTTGCGCAGTCGCGCTGCCTTTTGCGCGACCAATCTGTTCTCGTAATTACATATTCCAAGGCGGCGGCGGGAGAAATGCAACGCCGCTATAGCGAGCAAGGCGGAGAAGGCGGCGCGTCCTTTGGTACATTCCACTCCACCTTCTTTAGAATGCTCCGAAAAAAACACGGCTATTCCATAGAAGAAATCATAAACGACGGCGAGCGTCGAAACGCCGTAAAAGCCTTTTTATCCGAAAAGCAATACGACCCCGACGACGAAATGCTGTCCAACCTACTAACCGAAATGTCTCTAGTCCGAAACGAACTCCACGACCTAACCCACTATCATTCAAAAACAATAGGCACGGACGACTTCTTGGAACTCTGCGAAAGCTACGAAAAATACAAAGCCGACCGAAAAAAAATAGACTTCGACGACATGCTGTGCCTCACCTACGAAATGCTGCGCGAAAACCCTCGCGAGCTGGAATACTGGCGCAATAAATACCCATATATAATGATAGACGAATTCCAAGACATAAACCGCGTACAGTACGAAATCGTAAAACTGCTCGCCGCGCCACAAAACAATCTATTTATAGTAGGCGACGATGACCAAAGCATATACCGTTTCCGAGGTTCGCGCCCGGAGTTCCTTTTAAACTTCCCCAAGGATTTCCCCGAAACCGCGCAAATCACACTCGAAACAAACTACCGCTCCACCGACGAAATAATAGCCTACGCCAACAAAACCATAGCCCCAAACAAGCAACGCTACGCAAAAAACATCCACGGCACTGCATCCCACGGCAAGCCGCCGATTTTCCTCGTGTCCGACGACCAAAACCACGAGGCCGTACAAATAGCCACCCTAATCCGCAACCTATGGAAAAAAGGAGCAAACCTCGACAAAATAGCAATAGCCTTCCGTACAAATATCCAGTCCCGTGCCTTTATGGACGCCTTCCTAAACATGAACATCCCATTCACAAGCCGCGACGAAGCCCCCACCATCTACGAACACTGGCTGGCCGAGGATTTATTTGCATATTTGCGCGTAGCCCAACGCCTATGGCTTAGGCAAAAAACAGGCTACGACCCCGACGCCGCCCGCATAATCAACAAGCCCTTCCGCTTTGTAAGCAAAGCCTTTCTTGCCGACGTAAAAAAGCGCGACGCAAATATCTTCCAAGCCTACCAACGCACAAACGCCCTGCACCTAAGCACAAAGGCCAATATCGAGGAGCTAAACACGCATCTGCTGCGTCTCGCAAAGCTTGAGACCTCCGAGGCCATCCGCTACATCCGCCAAAACGCGGCGTACAACACGCACATCCACTCCATATGCGAATACCGAAAGCTAAACCCAAGCGGCCTAATGGAAATAGCCGACGAACTCCAAGAAGCCGCAAAGCCCTACCCAAATCCCCCGGACTTTATCGCCCACGCAAAAAAAGCGGCCGAAGCCGCCAAACAACAAACCCAACAAGGCCCAAGCTGCACCCTAACCACCCTACACAGCGCGAAAGGCCTGGAATTCGAGCGGGTATTCATAGCAGGCGCGGTAGAAGAAATCCTGCCCTATATCCGTAGCAAAACCGAAGCCGAAATCGAAGAAGAACGCAGACTATTTTATGTAGGCATAACCCGCGCAAAGCACGAGTTATATATTTCCACCGTAAAAACCCGGTACGACAGCCCCGCCGAGCCTTCACGGTTTATCAAAGCTTAGTACCCGTGGTACATCCTAAGCTTATCCACCGCATTCTCCGCAATAATAACCTCACCGCGCTCCAAAATATATTGGCGGCTAATCGAGTTAGAAACATGCTTTTGCCCATACTCATAAAGCACAGCCTCAAGCTCCGCGGTAGTCTTCAAATCCTTTGTCTCGTTGGTAATCACCAGATAATATGTTTTTTCCATTTTATGCACTTGGCTTGTACCCTCAAAATGCTCGGGAAGGCGCACAGCCCCCGCCGCCATCATATCAAAGCTGTCAAACGAAAAAATACTATGGCTTTCCTCGTCCGTAATCTCGGGCTGCTTAATCACACCGCCGCGCTTAAACTTGCATTCCTGCCGTGCCGCAGGGATTAGGCTAAACTGCTTTTCCTTCTCCATGCCTTGGCTCATCTTAGTAACAACCACAACAAGGCTATCCACGCCCATGCGCATAGCCTCAAACATCAACGGTGTTTCTTCCTCCACAAACTCATACTCGTCTTGCACCAACGTCATAATTTCCTTAAAAAGCTGCTGGGTCTTGTCGGAAGCATGAGAAAGCTCGTTGATTTTTATATCGCGTTCTTCCAAGTCGTCAGTCATAAGTACAAACTTTATTTGCGTGTCGCTTATTCTTTCGATTCGCATAAAGCTTCCCCCGATAGGCCTTAGGCCATCTAGTATGATACTCCCGTCAGTATAATAAATAAGCTGTACAAAGTAAATAAAAAATTTTTTCCACAAGGACACGCAACAAAAAAAATTTTGCTCATAGTATTAAATATATTTATCAGAAGGGGAAGAAATTGCGCGGGTATTAAAACCATGTACTTACTGCGAATGGGGAAGCATTCGCAAGCATAGCCCAATGACACATCTCCCCTTACCAAAGAACAGGGCAAACCCCGCGCTTTGTCGCAAAAGCCTCGCATTTACATATGCGGGGCTTTTGTTATCGTGAAGGGGATTTCTTTCCCTTCGCAGATGGCCACGTAATCACCCTTGACGCCTTTTACGGTGATGTTTCCGTCGTTGTCGGTGTTTAGGGTTTTTTCTTTTGTCCACCATTCGCCTTTTATTTTTTCGAGGAGGGCTGTGTAGGCGGGCTTTGGGTCGCTGTTTTTGTTTAGCAGGCCGGAGGGAGCCTTTAGCCATAGGCCGTCATGGAAGCTCCACCATGTGATTGTCTCCACTAAGGGGTGCGCAAACAGGGTTTCGTAGTGGGTTGTTACTTCGGCGGCTTGGCGGGCTTCGCCTTCGGGGGTGGATGGCCATTCTTCTACTTGGTGGTCGTTTAGGTCTACTATGTGGGCAGGCATTATTTCGCCGCTGATTATTGTGGTTTCTGTGAAGTGGATGGGTAGGTTAAAACGCGAGAAACGCTCAAGGATTTCGTGGGTTTTTTCTACGCCCCAGTAGCCTTGGTGCATGTGGGATTGGATTCCGATTATGTCTATGGGGACGTTTGCTTCGAGCAGGCCTTCGACCAGAATGTCGTATGCCTCGGAGGTTTCGAAATCGTTGATTAGAAGAGTGGCGTTTTTGGAAGCTGCGCGGGCTTCCGTAAAAAGGTCGCGGATTAGCTTTATGCGGCCGCGCTCTTTGCATATGCGGGTGATTCCGTTGTCGTACTTATTGAATAGCGGCATTATTACGGCCTCGTTTATTACGTCCCACATGTCTATTATGCCTTCGAAGGCGGCTATGTCGCGGCGGATACGGGCTAGCTGGGTGTTATATATTTCTTCGTTTGACATATCTAATAGCCATGGTGCGCAGACCGTGTGCCAGCATAGCGGGTGGCCTTTTAGCTGCATTCCTTTGTCCTTTAGAAAGCGGGCGGCGGCGAGCATACGGGCGTGGTCGGGCTTGCCTTGCTCCGGCTCGTAGCGTCCCCAGTAGAAGGGCAGTGTCACGGAATTCATTAAATTTTGCATATGGGTGTAGCGTTTTTCGGCTTTTTCTGCTTCTTCGGGGGGCATTTCGCCGTTTACATAGGGTAGGGTGCTGAACTCCGAGCAGCCGAACAGGAATTTGTGGCGGAGCTGTTTTACCGTTACGGGTTTGCCCGCCGCACCTTCGATTTTGATTGTTTTTGTGCCAATGCGGTGATTGAATTTTTCATGCATTTGAATTCCAACTTTCTAATTGGGATTTTTTGAAGACATCAAAAGTACCCGCGTCTATGGCGTCGCGGGTTTTTTGCATTAGGGTATTGTAAAAATGCAGGTTGTGAATGACAGCGAGGCGCATGGCAAGCATTTCTTTTGCTTTGAACAGATGGCGAATGTATGCGCGGGTGTGGGTGCGGCATGTTTCGCAGTTGCAGTTGGGGTCGAGGGGGGAGTCGTCGCGCTCGTGGCGGGCGTTAAACATGTTTAGCTTGCCTTGGCTTGTGAATACATGCCCGTGGCGGCCGTTTCTGGCGGGTAGGACGCAGTCGAAAAAGTCTACGCCGCGCTCTATGGCTTCCAGCAGATTTTGCGGTGTGCCTACGCCCATTAGGTAGGTGGGCTTGTCGTGGGGTAGATGGGGGATTGTTTCTTCTAATATATGGTACATTTCTTCCGCCGGCTCGCCTACGGCCAGACCGCCTAAGGCGTAGCCGTCGAGGGAAATTTGGGCGATTTCTTTTGCGTGTTCTATTCGCATGTCGGCGTATATGCCGCCTTGGTTTATGCCGAATAGGAGTTGACCTTCGCCCAACGCGGCTTTGCTGCGGTGCAGCCAGCGGGTTGTGCGTGCTATGGAGTTGCTCATGTACTCGCGGGTGCTGGGGTAGGGGGCGCATTCGTCGAAGGCCATGACTATGGTTGCGCCAAGGGCGGCTTGGATTGCCATGCTTTCCTCCGGTCCCATGAATATTTTTTTGCCGTCTATATGGGAATTAAAAAATACGCCTTCTTCCGTGATTTTGCGGAGCGCGCCGAGGGAAAAAACCTGAAAACCGCCGCTGTCCGTAAGGGTTGGGGCGTCCCAGCCCATAAATTTTTGTAGGCCACCCATGTCGCGTACAACGCCTTCGCCGGGGCGTAGGTGCAGGTGGTATGTGTTGCACAGCGCGACTTGGCAGCCCACTGCACGTAGGTCGGCGGCAGATAACGCGCCTTTTATCGCGGCGAGAGTGGCTACATTCATAAAAACGGGGGTTTGGATTGTGCCGTGGTGGGTTATGAGTTCGGCGCGTTTTGCGCGGCCTTGTGTGGCTTTTATTGTGTACAAGGAATCACTCCTTCCCCGTAATTATGCTACAATTTATCGGTTTTGGAAAGTTTATATTTGACAAAAAATCCGACAACGGCACCTGTGAATTTTTTAAACAGGGTATGCATTTCTTCCGGTGAAACAGTATCGCCTAAAATCATGGTGTCCAGTGTATTGCCGTTGACGGTTGTGATAATCCCGGTATCTTTGTATCCGTTCCTTTCGTAGAAGGCTCTGCGTTTTATGCGTTGCAGGTTATTTTCAGCGTTTTCGTCCAAGACTTCCAGGTTTAGGAAAAGCCTGTTTTTGGGGTACAGGGCCTTGATTTCGGCTAAAATTTTGCTGCCGTAGCCTTTTGATTGTACATTTTTGTTAACGGCGAGATAGTTTATAAAAGTTAAATCGCCGTTTGTAACCATGTAAGCAAAGCCGACAAACTCGCTGTCATGGAATGCCAAAAAGTCAATAAAATCTTTTTTTGCCCTAGACAGCAGAAAAAACATAGGTATTTGCTCGCTTTCGGGGAACAGTGAGGTTATCAACTCCTCCGCTTTGATTGCGTCGGGGGTGCCTTTTTTTATATGTTTTATTTCCATCATTTGTTTAACTCCTTTTCCAGTTTATCTATGCAATCCTGCGCCCATTTTATAATCATTTTTGCGTCGGCAACCCCGTAATCCAAAACCATCTGCCAGTACATGCTTTCGTTTTCGCCGTTTGGGACGGAGGATTTGTATTTGTTGATGAGTGTCCGGTGTTTTTGGGTATTCGGCTCCAATATGGCTGTCCATTCGTCGCGGACTATTTTTAGGCGGCGTAATGTTTCTTGCGGGGAGGCCGCTCCGAAGAAGACCGACATCAATAGCGGATTATGGCGGTTGCAGAGAAGGTCTGCCGGCTCGTTCATCCATTCGTTAAAGACTTCGTTGCCTTTGTCGGTGATGGAGTACACGCGCTTGTTTGGTCGGCCTTCTTGGATAACGTTTTGCGAAGATACCCAGCCTTTTTCTTCCATGCGGGTGAGTTCTCGGTGGATTTGGCTGTGCTGTGCGTGCCAAAAGCTGTTTAGCGATTCCTTAAACAGCTTTGACAAGTCGTATCCCGTGTTGGTGTTGTAGCGCAGTAGGCCGAGCAGTCCCAATGGTAATGACATAGTAATCACCTCGTGTCATATGATACATGTAATATATATCACTGATTGCATAATTGTCAAGAGGCCGATTATGAATTATTTCGCTGCATTTCCGCGAACGTATTTATTTGATACGTTTGCGGATGTTCGCTTTTGTGTTCGCGTGGTGGTATCCGATGTACATATGTAGTAAAAATTCCGGTGTTAGGGGATTACTAAGAATGAACATACAATTTACAATGCCGCAATCGGGGCGTCAAAATGCGGTAAACGGCAGACAAATGCCGTCGTACAGGACGAGGTTAAACCAAAGGCTTACCCCCATCGACCACCAAGGCTCGCTAAAGGCGTTAGCAGAAATGGAAGCATATAAGATTGACGGCTCTTTGTTGGAGGCGGATGGTTTTCGTTTGAACTTCATTCATCAGCTGAAGGATGGCAATGATGGCGATAATTTCTGTCCCCAGGAAAACAAGGCACGTTTCGAGCGGTTACATTCCGAGATTATGGAAAACTACAAGGGCGACGAGCAAGAGAAACGCCTCGTGGCATTGGATTTGGCGGTTGCTTTTGTTGACAATCTGCAAACGCAGCATCGGCTTCAAAATGACATTATCAGGCAAGATATTATACAGCAGCTAATGGACGGCAGTGATGTTTTTGCGCGTTTTGAGCAAATGCACGCCGAGATTACGGAAGGCTACAAGGGCGACGACCTTAGCAGGCGGCTTGCGTTTTTGGACGAGGCCTTCAGACATGCCGCGCTATACCATGCGAGGACGCAAGCACTTAACATAATGAACATGTCGGGGATAGCAGGCTCGCTGCCCACCTCCGGGGACAGGAGCGAATCCATAGCATGGATGATAACCTCCACAAATATTCAAAATCACGTAAACCAAACCTTTCATGCTGCTATGGATTTCTTTAGGGCAAACGGTAGCTTTGAGGGCTTTGCGGATACTGCTGCGGCTAATATACCGGGGCAGCTTTCATTTAATGATATTCTAATTATCACAGGTGATAGGCTCGAAACCGCCGATGATTCCGATTTAAGCGAAAGCGGCAGGGACTTTTTGTACGGCATTATGAACAGGGATTTCTTGGATATGCCAACGGTTGCGGGGCAACGCTGGAGCAACGGCATAGAGGTGGTAAACAGAAACCCAACAATGGGCGGATTTTTAGACCCATCCCTAAGCGCGGCAACTAACGAAGACCATTTTGCTCACATAGAAGCTCAGTTTACGTGGATATTACTTGAAACATTTACGTTTATGGGGCTGGATTTGGGCTTTGAAGAATTTAAGGTTATGAGAATGTATCTGGAATCGCGCTTTGAGGGTGACGAGCTGGCGGCGCGTTTGCAGGCATTGGAAAACGGCTTTTTGCGGGCGGGCGAAGAAATTGCTCGTATGATTTCCGAAAATCTGGTGCGATTATCACCTCATTACACCATGGAGCAAGAGGATATGACGCTCACTAAATTGCAGACAGATACCAACGCGAGGATAAGGGCAGAAGCCAATCGGCTCATGGAGCATATAAGCGGTATGTTTCGTGCGGCGTTGGAGTTCTTTAACGAGAATGGCAGCTTTGATGGCTTTATGGATACGTCGGCGGCTAATCAGCCGGGTATGCCTTCTATGCGGGATGTCGAGCGGCTGCCTGTAAGATTTGACCCGGAGAGACCGCCTTCGATTAACAGCGTCATTAATACACCCGGGCTAAGCGACGCGGGCAGGGGCTTTTTGGAAAGATTTTTTGAAATAGAGCCGTAATAATTACTTCACGCCGGTAAGCTCAAACAGCTCCATGGGTATGCTTTTGCCCTTTAGTGGGACTTCGCCTATGGAGCTTGCTGTGATTCTGTCGCCTAATAGGTCGTAGACGTCGCGGCTTATCAGGACTTGGGATTTTTTTGCGTTGGATTCTAAGCGGGCGGCGGTGTTTACTGTGTCGCCTATGGCGGTGTAGTCCTTGCGGAACTCGCTGCCCAGGTTGCCTACTATGGCTTCGCCGCAGTGGATGCCTATACCAAAGCCTATTTCTATGCCAAATTTTTCTTTTATCGTTTGGTTTACGGCGTCCGCGCCTTGCACCATGTCCCAGGCGGATTTTACGGAGCGGTATACATAGTCTTCCAGCGGCACAAAGCCGTTGAATAGTGCCATGGTTGCGTCGCCTATAAATTTATCTATGCTGCCGCCGTTTTTAAATACGGAGTCGGTGGTTAGCTCAAGGTACTCGTTTAGGGTTTGCACTATGATTTCCGGGGTGTCGCGCAGGGCTTCTGTCATGGGGGTAAAGCCGCGTACGTCTACAAATACTACGGCGATGTCCTTCTTTTTGCCTGCGGTGTTGGCTTCGGCTTCGCCGCTTTTTATTAATTCGTTTACGAGCTTGGGGTCTACGTATTTTTCAAAAATTTTGCGGAGCTTACTTTTTTCGATTTCTTGCAGCACGTAGCTGTAGATTAGCTGGTAGATGGCTATGAATATAAGCGCGAAAAGCGGCGCGAAAAGCGGTAGCACCAGCCCTTGCAGAAAGAAAAAATACAGCGCGACGGCAAGGTAACTAACGGAGGCGGCGGCAAAAGCGATAAGGGAGTGGCGCATTTTAAGCAGCTCTCCGACTGCCAGCGCAAGCAGGATAATCGCGATGATTACCGGTCTCGCAAGCAGCGGCGTTGCGCGTAGTGTATACATGCCTTCCAGCAAGGCTTGCACTGTGTTGGCATGGATTTCTACGCCGTACATATGTGCGCCGTGTGTTATGGCGACTTGGTAGTGGTCCATCATGCCGATGGCGTAGGGGCCTATCAGCACAATCGCGTCCTGCACCAGCGCGGGGTCGAAGTCCTCTTCAAAGATTTCTGCAAAGGAGAACATAAAAAAACAACCGGGATTGCCTGTGTCCCCCGGCTCACCTGTAAAGCGCAGGTACATTTCTGCATTATTTTGTACAAATTCGCTTGTCTCGTGCATTCTGAGATACATTTTTGCCGCCATCACGGGGAAGGAATATACGCGCTCGCCCCCCACACGCTCCCAAAGCAGGGCGTCGCGGATAAAGCCGTCGTTGCTGTGTATCCCGTTAACAATCCCATGCCGTACATATGGCAAAAGCGTGGGGAAGGGCTTGTCAATGCCGGTAACTACAGGCTCCAGAGAAAGTGTGTCGCGGTCTATGCCGATTACAAAGGATGACGCCATGAGTATGTTGTCGTAGGAGCGGGCGGCGGCGACCAATGCCGCGTCGCCTTCCGGTGACAGGCGGTCTTCTTCGCTAAACATTACGTCTATTGCTATGACTGCGGGGCGGGCGGAGGGGTCGCTGTTTAGAATATGTATTGCTTCCGCCATCACATGCCGCGGCCACGGCCAGCGGTCAAACTTTGCCAGTGCGCGTTCGTCTATGCCGATTACCATGATGTCGTAGTGGGTGACGCCGGGCCATTGAAATGCGGCGTCCTGCACGCGGTATTCCACCGATTCGAATAGGCTTGTGAAAACCAGTACATACATTAAAAAAATCGCCACGCCAATGCTGACGAGGCGTTTTATCGTTTTTGCCTTCATATGCTAATCTCCAATCCGTCGTGTGCGAGAATGAATTTTGACGCGCCCGACGCATCTGCCACGCCTTCGGCGGTAAAGTGGCGTTCCCAGTTTAGTATCTCGGTGTCGGAGTAGTGCTGCGCAAAATGTGAAAATATCATCGTTTTGCATGAGAATTCGCCTGCGAGCTTTACGCCTTGCCCCACGGTGGAATGCCCCCAGCCCACGTGACGCGGGTAGTCCTCATCGGAATATGTGGCGTCAAAGATTACCAGGTCGGCATTTGTGCAGTGCTTTTTTAGGTTTAGGCGTTCTGTGGTGTTCATTTTTTCTGTTTCGCAGTCGAGTAGGTATACCAGGCTTTTTTTGTTGTCGGTGACGTGGAATGCCAAGGTTTTGTCGGAGTGGCTGGCCAAAAACGGTGTGATGGTAAAACTGCCCACGGTAAACGGAATATCCGGTGTGATTTCCGTGACATTTGCCGTGGATATTTCTTCCATGGAAACAGGCCAAAAGGGTGGCTTAAATACGCCAAACACCTGCTCGCGAATAGGCTTGTCTCCCCGACTGCATGTGTAGATGTTTGCGACGTTATCTTTGCCCCATGCCGGGTTAAACATAGAAAGACCTATGATATGGTCGAGGTGGAGGTGGCTTATTAAAATGTTAACATCTTTGCTTGGTTTTGGCATGTTTGTGAGACCGGAGCCTGCGTCCAGTATAAGTACGTCGTCGTCGGATTTTATGGTGATGCAGGAGGTGTTGCCGCCAAAGCGCGACTCTTTTTGCGAAACCGGGGTAGAGCCTCGGCAACCGTAGATTTTTGCTGTCATTGCCCCACCACTCCTTCCCAGCATTTGCTTTGCCAAAACATTTGTACAAGTTCGGCGTTTAGTTTGCCTTCTTCTGCCATGGTGGTGAGGATGTTAAATGCGTTGTCTATGCTCATGGCTTTTTTGTACGGGCGGTCGACGGCGGTGAGTGCTTCAAATATATCCATCATGGTAAGTATACAAATCTCCGTGGTAATGTCGTCGCCCTGTATACCTTGCGGATAGCCGCTGCCGTCGAGAAACTCATGGTGGCTCTGCGCCCACCTAAGCACATTGCCGTAGTATCTGGAAAACGACGCGTTTTCTAAAATGCGGCCTGTGATGGCGGCGTGCTCTTGCATTACGCGGCGTTCTCCCGCTGTTAGCGTGCCAAAGCGCACAGATAACGACTCGATATCCTCCTTATCCAAAAGCGGAGCGTCGTTTCCTTCAAAATCCGTGTATGTAAGACACGAAAGAGCTTGGATTTCCGCAACTTGGTTTTCGGAAATAGGGGAGGGGATTACTACCTTTTCTACAAGCTTTTTTGCCAAGCGCAGGGTTTCGGATTGTTGGCTGTAGTCCTTTTGGCTAATCGTTCCGTTGTGGTTTGCGTTTTCCAATTGCAGGCGTTTAAGCTCGAAACGGAAACGCACCAAGGGTAGCCTTTCGCCAAGGCGGTCGGATTTATCCATAATGGACACGGGCGTGATGATTTTGCCGATGTCATGCAAAATCGCTGACATCGTTAGCTCTTCCAAGCGGCGGTCGTCGAAGTATAACTCGCCGCTGTCGTATTTTGTGTTTAGATATAATGCAAATTTTTCGCATAAAGTTGCCACATTTATCGTGTGGTTACTGTTATACGAAGACCGCTCGTCGATGGTTTTTGCCATCGCTGTCGCAAAGGAATGGAAAAGCGAACGGATTTCGCTAAGGTGGGTGAGATTGGCAAGGGTGCTTGCTGCTATGTTGGCAAGGCCGGGCAATAGCGTAAGCGTGCGCACGTCGTTATACGACTGCGCGTTTAGCAGTTGTATTACGCCAAGCACCTCTTCTTCTTCCTTTTTATGAAAGGTAAGGGGCATTACAAGCATGGAACGGGTGGTATAACCCGTCATTTTGTCGTAGTTTTTTGAACCCGCGAAATTAAACCTTGTGTCGGTGTAAACGTCGTCTACCACTACCATCTCATTGTTAAAGGCGGAGTACACACTTACACTCTCCGAGTTTTTTACAATGGGCTGCGCCGGTAGGTCTATATTCTCCTGTTTGTAGATACCCAGCGTTATATTACGCACAATACGAAAATGCAACTCGTTATTTTCCACGATGTACAGCGTACCCGCGTCGGACTTTGTAAAGCCCATCATCTTTTTTAATATGATGTTAAGCAGCTTTTCGTACCGTGTCTCTTCGTTAAACGCTATTACAAGGTCAAATATTTCTTTAAAATCGCTCGCGTTGTCGTCCACTTGTAATCGCCCCTTTTGTTTTTATGTGGTTGCCATGGTGTAAAGTTGGGCTATAAGGTCGGATACCTCGCTGTGCATGGAGTGCAGGTATTCGCCTCTTTCGCCGAGGGTAAAGAGTGCGAGGTCGATGGAGGCTCCTTGATGGAGCTGTGCAAATTCGATAGTCGTAGCCAATGGCGTAGAAGGTGGCAGTGCCACAAAGCCCGTAAACGAAAAGCCGGGGATGGAATTTATCCTTTGGGCTAAATTTAATGTGTATAGTGCGTCGTTAACTTCTGTTACGAGGGTTGGGCGGGTTATGATGTTGATGTCAACGAAAAGGTCGTCGCTAAGATGAGGATAGTTGTATAGATGTAGACCTATAAAGTCCTTTAGCTCGTCAACCCTGTACATATTTGCGAGTACCTCGTTGCGTGCGTAGGTAAGGGCTACAAGGTCTCGTACGATGTTTTGTTTGGTGAGTGTCCAATTTGGCCATATTTGATAGGCGTTATAGTAGTCTGCGGCTTCCAGCGCGTAGCCTATGCTGCCAAGGCTTGCACCGATGCTGCGGATTTCTTCCAGCCTGGCGGATGCCAGCCCAAAAAAATGATGGACACCGGTATTATTGTCAGTCGTAATTTGGTACAACTCCACGGGGAAGTGCGTGTTTGGTATGGCGGTAAAGTTGTCGAAGCCGATTTCGTACGCAAGGTCGAAGCCTGCCAGTATCCTTTCGCCCATTTCGAAAAGCGGCGGGGACAAGGTGGCCAGCGGAATGGTGCTGTCGGCGTCGTAACCAAACATATCCATCAAATCAATCATATGAAGGTAGGTGGCAAGCGTAATTGCATAATGCTCATAAAAGGCGATAAACGCGTTACTTAATATCTCAATATCCGCATCAAGAGATGGAGGGGTGTCGTCGTTGTCGTCGCCGTTGTCGTCGTCATTACCGTTGTCGTCGTCATTACCGTTGTCGTTATCATCGCCGTTGTCATCGCCGTTGTCGTCGCCATTATCGTTATCGTCGCCGTTATCGTCGTCGTTGCCGTTGTCGTCGTCATTACCGTTGTCGTCGTCGTTGCCGTTGTCGTCGTCATTACCGTTGTCGTTATC
>WQRQ01000004.1 GCA_009786685.1 Defluviitaleaceae bacterium | reverse complement strand
ATCAACAGTGCAGCAGACGACGCTGCAGGGCTTGCAATCTCCGAGAACATGCGCGCCCAAATCCGCGGTCTTGACCAAGCAAGCCGCAACGCACAAGACGGCCAATCCATGCTCCTCACAACAGAAGGCGGCCTGGAAGAAATCGGAAACATGCTGCAACGTACACGCGAGCTTCTTGTTCAAGCAGCTAACGACACAAACACACAAGACCAACGTAACCTTATCCAACAAGAAATTGGTCAGCTCGGCCGTGAAATCCTCTCCATGCAAAATCGCGTAGAGTTTAACACAAACCGCGTACTTGCTATGGGTCCGATGATGACAGATACCGTGCTTAACACCGCTGCAAAAATGGACATTTCTGCAAACAACCTTAGCGTGCTTGCTTCTCAAGCAGAAGCAGCCCGCCGCGACACACAAGCAGCTATTGACCTGCTTGCGGAGCTTCCTTCAGGTGCGACCGTTACAGGTGCAGCTAAAGAAGCTGTTGCAAAAGCAAACCAATTGCAAGACTTAGTTAACTTCGGTACAGTCATCAAAGGTACTGGTTTGGATGGCGTAGCTAGCACCCTTGCTTATATTACGGACGCAGTAAAAATTACCACTACCGGAAATGCCGGTGTCCAACTTGCAGCAGCTAACGAGAGAATGGGCGCAATCATGAGTCAAATTGCTAAATTGGAGACATCCAGAGGTGGAAGCATTATGCGCGGAGCATTCAACACGGCTCAAACACAAGTACGTACTTTTGTTAATGCCAGCTCCAGCGGCAACAACGTAGCATTCTTCCAAGTTGGTGCAAACGCGTCTCAAGGTATTAACTTCGACTTCGAGACAGTGTCTCGTGCAGTAGCCGGTGCAGGCTGGACAGTAAGTATGTTGTCGTCTGTTACGGCCGCACCCGGTGCAGGCAGTGGTATCGGTAACGGTGTTCGCTTATCTCCGTACGTTGCTGCACTCGACGCCTCCATCAACGACGTAAGCTCTGTACGCGCTAACCTGGGTGCTGTACAAAACAGGATGGACTTCACAATGAGAAGCTTGGATATCTCCAGTGAAAACCTGCAAGACAGCGAAAGCCGCGTAAGAAACGCAGACGTTGCTCGCGAAATGATGAGATTCACAATGTCCAACGTGCTGCAACAAGCCAGCGTATCAATGCTTTCACAAGCAAACCAAATGCCGCAAAACTTGCTACAGCTTCTTCGCTAATACCACCAACAAAAGCCGCTCGACGGGGAACTTCCCATCGGGCGGCCTTTTTTGTTTACAAATATGTATTAATCGTCTATAATAATTACAGAATAGAGAAGCGACTTCCGTGTGGAGCGGAGTCGGCTCGTCACAATCTATTTATTGCGATTGTTTTCCGAATCGTTCCTACTACCAATAGGGGCGATTCTTTCTTTTATGCGTGACACTGCGAATTTTGCCAGTGCCGAAACGCTTGTTTTAACGATAGCCTTAACGATAATTTCCAGCAAAGAAAGAATTAAACTCATGCGTTCACCTCCTTCCACATTAAAGTGAAAGAAAACTGATTGCACAAACCGACCCCCACGAAAGCCGCATATAGGTATTATACCATAAAACGACAAAAGGGAACGGCTATTCGCCATTCCCTTTTTTTGCTTACTTATCACTACAACCACAATTAGGCTCATCGGCGGTACATTCGCACGGGTCGCATGTGCAGTTTGGGCATTTACAATGTGGATTTGTGCATGTTCTTTCCATTGCGTTCACCTCCTCTTGTCTTCCTTTGAGTACATACTATCATAAACAAACATATTAACAAGTACGCACTTATTTGTGGTATAGTATCAAAAAAGAAACTATGCAAAAAAGGAGCAATTGCCATGAAAACAGACTGCCTGCACCCGGAAACAAACTGCCCCGTGGTAGCCACATTAAACATGATAGGCGGAAAATACAAAGCTCTAATCCTGTGGCATTTACTGGACAGCACGTTGCGTTTTGGTGAGTTGCGCAAGCTAATCCCGCAGACCACGCAAAAAATGCTAACCCAGCAGCTACGCGAGTTGGAGACGGACAACCTTGTCGTACGCACAGTCTACCCCGTAGTCCCGCCCAAGGTAGAATACTCCCTATCCGGCCTTGGCATAAGCCTAAAACCCATCCTAACAGCCATGCGGGAATGGGGAACAGACTACATGAAAAGCACAGGCAAAACCGCAAACTGCTTTATGATTACCGCAGAATAAACTTAACAATCCTCATTAAAGCCCTTATCGGGAGCGGCTCCAGTCGCCGCCCTACATTTTTTAATTCTTTTCTAATTTCAATCCCCTGCGGGCAGGCTTTTTCGCATTTTCCGCAGTTGTTGCAAGTGTATACGCTTATCGGGTTTTTGGACATGATTCCCATTCCCGTAAAGTACATAACCAAGCCTGTAAAATAGCTTTGCGCATAGCTTGTATTGTAAGCGGTGAGGCGTGCAGGGATATCTATGCTCTTGGGGCATGGAAGGCAGTAATTGCAGCCCGTGCAGCGCACCTTAAAGGATTCCTTAAACACGTCGATTACATCGGAATAAACCGCCAAGTCCGCGTCCTCCAAAGGCGAAAACTCGGAAGCCGCCTTCATGTTTGCCTCGGCTTGTGCGGCGTTTGTCATTCCGCTAAGCACTACCGTGGCCTCCGTGTGATTCCAAATCCACTGCAATGCCCACTCCGCAGGGGTTTTTTCCGCGTCGGCGGCCTTAAAAATCTCCTCCGCCTTTTTAGGCAAGCCCGTGGCGAGCCTGCCGCCGAGCAACGGCTCCATGATTATCACAGGCAAGTCGCGCCTTGCGGCCTCCTGCAAGCCCCTTTTGCCCGCTTGGTAATTCTCATCATAATAATTGTACTGAATCATACAAAATTCCCAGACAAAAGAATCCAGCACCCGCGAGAATTCCTCACCCGACCCATGGTACGAAAACCCAATCCTACGTATCCTACCCTCGGCCTTTTTCTCCGCGACCCATCTTTCTATACCAAGCTGTAGCATATCCTCCCACTGCGCCATATTAATAATGTTATGCATAAAATAATAGTCCACATAATCCGTCTGCAAACGCCGCAACTGCTCATTAAAAAATTTATCAAAATCCTCATACTTTTTACACATGCTAATCGGCATTTTTGTGGCAATAAAAACCTCGCCACGCTTATTATGCTTTGCCAAAATCCCGCCCAGCGTCTTCTCGCTACCCGGGTAAATATATGCGGTATCAAAAAAATTAACCCCGCCCTCTATAGCCTTCAAAACCATCCTCTCGGCCTCGCCGCCAACCTGCGGAAATCGCATACAGCCCATTCCCAAAACAGACAGCATATTGCCGCTTATTTTATCTTCGCGATATTTCATTTTGGTCACTCCTTTTTTTAAGACCGTGGGGGAGAAGCTTTTTTGGAAAAAAGCTTCTCCCCCACACCCCCTCTTCAAAAAACTTTAATTTTTGAAGGTGAGTATATGTGCGGGGGGGATGTTGCGTATTTCTCGTTTTTTTGTGTAAGTTGAGAAATAGCGCGAAAAGAAATCCATTTTTAGTAACGAATACTGGAATGTGGTAAAGCTTCCCTCGGGTGATAAAAATTTAACTGTTTGTGTAAGGATGTTATTGGAAACATCTTGCGGCAAGCTGGCAAACGGCAGCCCGGAAATAACAAAATCCGCGTGTGTAAACCCGTGTTGCTCCAGATATTTGCCTATATTTTCCGCGCTGTCGTTGATTATGTGGATGTTTTTTTCGTTTTTATATTTGTCGCGTAGGATTTTGCAGAAATCATCGTTGCGCTCCAGTAGTAGGAGTGTGGTGTTTTCTTGTCTTTTGGCTAGTAGGTTTTCTGTAAATACTCCTGTACCGGAGCCGTATTCTACGATACACTTCGCGCTCTCGAAGTTAATGTTTTCCACCATTTTGCGTGCCAAAAATCTCGAACTCGGCAAAATCGCACCCGTCGTACGCGGTTTTAAAATATATTGTAAAATAAATTTTAGGTTTGCCATAAAAAATATGCCCTCGCAGTCTGTTTATAACTAAGAGCATACCTTTATTATGTGCTATGGTCAACTTCATCAAGCTTTCATCTTTGGCACATGATTTTTTCATCTTTATTATGCTATACTGTATAAAACGCCAAGGAGGTAATTTTTATGCTTAAAGAGCCGAGGATACATAAAATATTTTTGCTCATAAGTGCAGCCATCGTGTTACAAGGTACGATGGTTTTAATCATGCAGCAAGGAGCAATCGCGCTTAGGTTTTATACCGTGCAGTCAAATTTGCTTTTGGTTTTTGGGTTTATTGTCATGGCCTTTTTGGGGGAGCGCGGTAAGGTGTTTAGGTCGTATTTGTCTTTTGCTGTGCTTGTTTGTATTTCCATCACCGGGATTGTGTACAATTTTATTCTTGTTCCCTTTGGCGGACAAACCATGGTTTTAATCGGGTGGGGAAATTTTGTCACGCATTTGCTTGCCATGCTGCTGGCGGTCGCCAACTATTTTATGTTCGAGGAAAAAGGGACGTTTACGTTTAGACATATTTGGGCTGCCATTCTGCCTACGCTTTTGTATTGGGCTGTGTTTATGGCCATTGGGCCTTTGCTTGGTGACTGGTATCCGTACTTTTTTATGACGCCTTGGCAGGTCGGCTGGCCTATGGTATTTTTCTGGTTTTTTGTGATACTCATTTTTATCGTCGGCCTTACGTCGGCAATTGTTTTGCTTGATATTAATAAGAAGAAACACTCGCTGCTTTCTTTTTGCGCGGCCTGCCTTGCTTGTATTGGGCTGGTGCTTGCATTTGGGGACAACGCGCCGCCTACCCTCGTTAGCCTATCTTATACGGTGGAGGATGTTTTCGCGCTGGAAGACGGCGACAACGTCGCTTTTTTAACCGCTCGGCAAACAGAAGAAGGCCTTAGCCTAGGCTTCCAATTTTTCACCACGGAAGAACGTATGCATTCCGTAAGCTTTGGAATGCGTTCGCAAAACGTGGTGACGGCGTTTTTGCTAACGGATAGCGAAGGCGAAATCCTAATGGGCACAGTAGATTCCGATTTTGTGCTGGAAGGTCATGGCGGGCTTAGGCTAAGCGAAAGCGTGTTTTCGGCAGAATGGTTTTTTCTGCGTAGTTACGAGGACATACTGCACTTTTTTGCCCGTATGGATTTAGGAGAAATCCCGTCGGAACGCAGTGCCCACTTCCAAGAAATCCTTTCCCACGAAACGACGGACGGCTCGGTTTATCTTTCTTTTCTGCTACGGTAAGCTTGGACGCAAACGGCATAATCCAAGGCCTATAAGCGGCTATCAAAACCCCGGCAGTTTTAACGTAATCGTTTAATGCCTAAAGCAAATTTGATGTTTTGGGACAAACCGCTCCAACCCTTTAAATATATGGGCGGGAGCGGTTTTTTCAAATCCCCACTGTCAATTCCAAGATTATAAATTTAGGAGGTCGCATCATGTTGTCATGGGGACACTTCTCTCGACAACAATCCAGCATTTACGCGGTCTGATAAGCTTTTAGCCAAAACATCTACCCGCCCAAACAAAGTAATTTCTTTTCCCGCCCCTATTTACATATCGTGGCACGGCGCGTGGGCGGGGGTATATGTGTTTTCGGAGCGTTGCGCAGGCGTGGGGAAGACTTAGGCTTAGAAAAGCTTGCGTTTCCGGCGGTGATAACCGTCGAGAAACGCGTAGCTTTTCTTTGCATAAGGCTTCACCACATAGCCGTAGCTGCGGAGAAAACACATATACCCCCGACCACGCGCTTTCCCATGACATAAAAAGACCAGATAATTTGACGCAATTCCCCCCACTGTTTATAATGTAACCGAAACCAAAAGGGGGCGACACCGATGATTTTATCAGGCAAGACGATAAGGGATAAAATGGGAAAAGAAATTCTCATCACCCCCTACGACGACAGCCGCATTAACCCAAACAGCTACAACCTCACGTTGCACAACGAGCTTGTGGTATACAAATCCCGCGAGTTGGACATGAAAAAGCCAAACGACACGGAGACGCTTATCATTCCGAAAGAAGGCATAGTCCTGCAACCGGGTACGCTGTACCTCGCACGCACGCAGGAGTACACCGAAACCGACAAATACGTCCCCATGCTGGAAGGCCGCAGCAGTGTAGGCCGCCTTGGCTTATACGTGCATGTATGCGCGGGCTTTGGCGACGTCGGCTTCAAAGGCTACTGGACGCTGGAAATCCACTGTGTCCAGCCCATCCGAGTATACGCGGGTGTCGAAATCTGTCAAATTTACTACCACTCCATCGAGGGTGACTACGAGCCGTATATTTCCGGCAAATATCAGAACAATAAGGGCATTCAAGCAAGCCTACTATATCGCGATTTTGAAAGGTAGATTCTACTAAATGAAACCGCGCCCCACCATGCCTTACAACGAGGCGATGATAGACGAATTTTTCGAAGATATACCCGTTGAGAAGATAGGGTTTTTTCATAATGCAGGCCGCTTTTTCAGGCGGCTTTTCGGCGTGCGCAAAAAAGAAATAAAAAATGTCGCGGATACCGAGGCGTATTCAAAGTTCAAGCACTACTACTACGAGTTGGACAAAGACGACCCAAATTATCTAACCACCCGCCAAGCTGCCACACTCTGTGACGACGCGCTGCGCGTAGCCATCCAGCGTCTAAAGGTAAGCAAACGCCTAAACTTTCTAACTCTACAACTCTCCGAGCTGGACGCCTTCATAGCCCTCACAGACGAAGAAATCGACAACCTAAAACGTATGCTGGAACGCTTCGTTACCCTAGCGGGAGAACGCTCCGTTCTCTTGGAAAAACTAACCGACTACGACAGCTCCCTCACAGAAATAGAATCCCTCGCAGAAGACGCTTGGCAAGCCATGCAATCCATCAAAGACGCCGAAAAACACCAACGCGCCCTACGCATGGACATCGGTTACCTCACAGGCGAAAAAGAAGAGCTAATCTTCGAGCGCGAGGACATGCAAAAAAACCTCAAATTCATCCGCAAATCTACCATAATAACCCTTGGCGCATTCGGCATGGTCGCGCTTGCCCTCGTCGCCTTGGAGTTCTCCAACGTCCACTTCCCCATCATAATCCCCACATTTATCCTCGTCGTCCTTGCCATGTTATTTGTCACCATCATCAACATTTACCGATATCGCGTCAGCAAAGATATAAAAGTCAACTCAAAAAAACAACAAAAAGCCATAGAACTCCTCAATAAAAAATCCGTTGTCTACGCCTACTACACAAACTTCCTGCGCTACTGCTACAAAAAGTACAAAGCCCAAAACTCCCGCACCCTCGAAAACAACCTAAACGACCTAGAAAGCTACCGCCACCTGGCCAACCGCATAGACACAGTACGCAACCTAATGTACGAAACCGAAACAGGCATAGAACGCTTTCTACGCGAAAAAAAACTCGGCGGCGTAAAATCCACAGTCGAGGGCTTTGCAAAAACAATAAACCTCGAAGACAAACGACGACGCTTCAAAGAACTCCTATCAGAAAAAGACATCTCCGAACGCACCCTACTCGACCTCGACAAACGCCACGAAGAAATCTGGGAAGCCCTGACAACCCTAAACCAAACCGACCAAAGCACAACAATAGCAGGCATAATAGAAGCCTACATGAACGAAGCCCAAAAACTATTCGCCACCCAAGACAAACCCGAAGAAGAACCCGAAGAACGCCCAATCTGGAAACTCTTCGAGCTATTCGCAGAAGGCGAAGAAGGCCTAAGCGACGTCGCACAGGGCATAGTTCAAGATATCGAAAACCATGAGAAAGACCTTGGGGACGCTGTCCCCAATCCCCAATAGCAGCGCGAAGTGCGCGCTGCGTTGCAAGCCTTTAAAAAGGCTTGACCCAAACTTTGACTTTTGGAGGTATGCAAGCCATGGATATACCAAAAACGTACGATAAGAATAGAGAGAAAGATATTTATAAAAGGTGGATAGAGAAGGGGTATTTTCACGCCGATGTTTCCTCCGAAAAGACGCCTTATACGATAATGATACCGCCGCCTAACATCACCGCAAAGCTGCACATGGGACATGCGCTTAATAACACCATCCAAGATATTCTCATCCGGTTTAAGAGAATGCAGGGCTTTGAGGCCTTATGGTTGCCGGGTACAGACCATGCGGCTATCGCTACGGAAGTCGTTGTGATGAAGGAGCTTGCCAAACAGGGTATAACAAAGGATAGCCTTGGGCGTGAGGGCTTCTTGGAAAAGCTTTGGGAATGGAACGATATATACGGCGGCGAGATTATTAATCAGCTTAAAAAGCTGGGGTCGTCTTGTGACTGGGACAGGCAGCGTTTTACTATGGATGATGGGCTTTCTAACGCGGTGTTGGAGGTTTTTGTGCGCTTGTATAACGAGGGCTTAATTTATCGTGGTGAGCGGCTTGTTAACTGGTGCGTAAAGTGTGGGACTTCGATTTCCGACGCCGAGGTTGACCATGAGGAGCGGCAGTCACATCTTTTTCATTTTAAGTATCCTGTTGTTGGTGAGGATGGGATGTTTATTGCGTTTGCTACTTCGCGGCCGGAGACTATGCTTGGTGATACTGCGATTGCGGTTAATCCAAAGGATGAGCGGTATGCCGCGCTTGTGGGTAAAAAGGCTTATATTCCTATGTGTGACCGTGAGATTCCTATTATCGCAGATGATTATGTGGACCCCAAGTTTGGTACGGGTGTGGTTAAAATCACACCTGCACATGACCCAAATGACTTTGAGGTGGGTCTGAGACATGACCTTCCCAGGATTAATATTTTAAATGACGACGGCACGATAAACGAAAACGGCGGCGCGGACTACGAGGGAATGACCCGCGAGGATGCACGCGAAAAAATTACGACAAAAATGACAGAGCTTGGTTTGTTTATAAAAACGGTAGAAATCACGCATTCCGTAGGAGAGCATGACCGCTGCGGAATCATCGTAGAGCCGTTGATGAAATTACAGTGGTTTGTGAAAATGGAGGAGCTTGCAAAGCCTGCGTTGGAGGCATATAAAAACGGGGCGTTAAAATTTAATCGCGAGCGTTTTGGAAAAATTTACAGTAACTGGCTGGAGAATATCCGCGACTGGTGCATATCCCGTCAGCTATGGTGGGGACACAGAATCCCTGCATATTATTGTGCAAACGGGCATATCACAGTATCAAAAGACGTGCCTAAAAAATGTGCGACATGCGGTGATACAAGCCTTACGCAAGACCCCGACGTGTTTGATACGTGGTTTTCGTCCGCGCTGTGGCCGTTTTCTACACTTGGCTGGCCGGAGAAAACTGCGGATTTGGAGAAATTCTATCCTACGGATGTGCTTGTTACCGACCGCGGGATTATTTTCCATTGGGTTGCGCGTATGGTGTTTATGGGCGAAAAATTTATGGGCGAGCTGCCGTTTAAGGATGTTTTCATAAACGGAACGGTGCAGGACGAGCATGGCCGCAAAATGTCCAAGTCCCTCGGCAACGGCATAGACCCGCTGGAAATCATTGACGAATTTGGTGCGGATGTTCTGCGGCTAATGCTGGTTAGCGGTAACGCCGTGGATAACGACACACGCTTTTTCCGTGAGCGGCTGGAGCCTGCACGTAACTTCTTAAATAAACTTTGGAACGCGACGCGTTTTGTTATGATGAACTTGGAAGGCATGAGCGTGGCGGATTATGCAAGCACCGACGAGCCTTCTGCGTTGATTAACTTCCCTGTGGAAGACCGCTGGATTGCGTCACGTTTGGCGCGTCTTTCGGCAGAAGTAACGGAAAAAATGGAAGCCCACGAGATAGGAATGGCGGCGCAAAAAATCGTTGACTTTGTGTGGGACGAGTTTTGCGACTGGTATGTAGAGATGGTAAAGCCGCGCCTATACGCAAAAGGCGACGACCCCGCCACCCGCGAATCCCGTAACGACGCGCAGTACACGTTATCGCTGGTACTAAGCGGCGCGATACGTCTGCTTCACCCGTTTACGCCGTTTATCACAGAAGACCTTCATATCGCATTGTCGGATGCAATGGGAATGCCCCTCATTGACAGTCGCGACACAACCATAAACAATGCCACAATAATGCGAGCCATGTGGCCAATCTCCCACCCCAACGAAATAGACCCCGTTGCAGAAAAATGCATAGACCGCATAAAAGAAGCAGTACGCGGTATCCGCGCAGTCCGCACAGAAAAGCAAGTTCCGCCATCACAAAAAATAGCGGTACAAATTATCCCCACCGACCCGGAATCCACCGCATTGTTCACCGAAACAAGCGCGGCAGTTGCCATGCTTTCCGGCGCGTCGGGCGTAACGATAATCGACACCGCACCACAAAACGCGATTTCCGTGGTAGTATCGGGCGCGACAATTTACCTCCCCCTCGATTCTCTCGTAGATGCAGAAAAAGAACGCGCCCGCCTAACAAAAGAACAGAAAAAACTCCAACAAGAAATCGCCCGCATAGACAACAAACTAGCCAACGAAGGCTTCACCCAAAAAGCCCCCGAAGCCCTAATCCAAGCCGAGCGCGACAAACGCGAAAACTACACCACCATGCTAACCAAAGTAGAAGGCGAGTTGGCAGGGTTATGTTAACCCACGAAAAAATTTGCTCTGCCGTCGCAAAGGCCGCAGAGCTTCACCCTATTAAAAAGGTATCGTATTTTGGCTCATATGCTGACGGCAACGCTACGAGTAAAAGCGATTTGGATTTGCTGGTAGAGTTCCATAAGCCAAGGATATCTTTGTTTGTGTTGTCTGCAATAAAGCTTGATTTGCAAGATTTATTAAATGTGCCTGTGTATGTTATCCATGCACCGCTTCCCAAAGATTCATTGATAGAGCCTAAAAAGGTAGTATTAGCCTATGGATAGAGATAATGTGCTGCTAAATAATAAGACTTACTGAAAGCAAATCCCTTCTAGATTGAATGAAGTACTTAGTGGAAAATGTTGATTCAAACAGCGGCTTCATAGCATTTCACGAGCCGACGGAAATGATGGAATATATATGATACCAAAACGATTATCACGAGAAATAATCTATGAAAGCGACTGGGTAAGCCTCTACGCAGACAAGGTGGAATACCCCAACGGGTATATTTTGGACAGACATCATCTTGTTCACTTCGACTACAAGTCGGTAGCTGTCGTTGTTAAAAACGAAAAAGACGAAGTTTTGTTGATAAAATCAAACCGTTATGTAACACAATCCGAAGAATGGGAAATCCCGGCAGGGCGAGTAGACAACGACGAGCCATCCATAAAAGCCGCCACACGAGAAGTTCTGGAAGAAACAGGCTACACAATAACAGACCCTCAGTTAATATATAAATACAATCCGTCAAATGGGATTTCTGACCAAGTAGTGGCAGTGTACAAGGCCAATGCATTAAAAAAAGAAGGCCAATTTGATACCTTGGAAGTAATGGACATAAAATGGGTTTCAAAAGAAACAGTAACAAAAATGATAACCCAAAACGAAATCCGCTGCGGATTATCATTGACAGGATTAATGTTAGTCCTGTTTTGCGGGTTATGATGTGCTTTTTCAAAAAATCAAAGTAATTGAAAAGAGGTGTCTGCAATGGAAGTAACAGCAATTCAAGGATATTTTGAAAACGGCTTTTTTCATAAAGCGGGCAAAAGGGTAAATTTGCCGGGTGTTAAATTAGTAAATTTAAACGATTTCTGTGCATTAATATGATTTAGCGAGGGACAACCATGAATTTCATCCTTGATATCGGCAATGTACTTATTGATTTTAAGCCTATCCCATTTTTGCAGGGGCTATTTCCTGAGCAGGCGTTGGCGGATAAGGTAAACAACATTATTTTCAAAAGTCCGGAATGGCTACAGATGGACGAAGGAATAGTATCACACAAGGACGCCTGCACAATTTTTTGCAAGCGCGAGCCAAATTTTGCGCAAGCAATTACCCATACCATTGGGCAACTAAACACCATGCTAACCCCAATCTCCGACACAATCAAGCTGCTGCCAAAGATAAAAGAACGCGGGCATAAGCTATACTACCTCTCAAACTACCACAACGAGCTTCGTGACTACATCCTTGGTAAGCACCCGTTTTTCTCGCTGTTTGACGGCGGTGTGTTTTCGTGCGACGTTAATGCAGTCAAGCCAAACCCTAAAATCTATCGCCTTCTTTTGGAAAAATACAACCTCACCGCCGAAGAATGCATATTTTTTGACGACATGGAAGAAAATATCGCAGCCGCAAAAAAAGAAGGCATAAGCAGCGTCCTATTCACATCAGCCGACTGCATTAAGCCTTTTTTATAATTTGAGGAGTGACAGCTATTCAAAGGCTTCCAACGCAACGCGAAGTGAGCTCTGATAGTGGGTTTGGGACAGCGTCCCAAGGTCTTAAAGATAATAGTCCTGCTCAACATCAGCAGCAAAATTCAATTGCTTGAGTAAACGCGTGCGCAAATTAGAAAATTCCGATGAGGCGCGGTTGCGTGGGTATGACATTGGTACGTTTACGATTTCTGTGATGCGGCCGGGGCGCGGTGACATTACTATAATGCGGTTGCTTAGGTATACGGCCTCGTCCACGTCGTGGGTTATCATTATCATTGTGTTTTGGCGTTCTTGCCAAAGGCGTATCAGCTCGTCTTGTAGGAGCATTCTGGTGAAGCTGTCCAATGCGCCGAGAGGCTCGTCGAGGAGCAGAACATCGGGCGAGACGGCGAGGGAACGGATTACTGCGGCACGTTGGCGCATTCCGCCGGAAAGCTGGTGCGGGTATGCATTTGCGAATTCTGCAAGGCCTGCTTTTTCTAAGAGAGGAGTTATTGTGTCGGCGTATTTTGAGTACCGCCCCGATGATTTTAGCGCGAATACGATGTTTTTGCGTATTGTCATCCACGGAAACAGAGCGTGTTCTTGGAAGACGAGACCGCGGTTTGGTGACGGGGCTGTTATGTCTATGCCGTCGCAGGTTACCATGCCTCGTGTGGGCTTTTCCAAGCCTGCGATTATCCGTAGCAGGGTGGATTTTCCGCAGCCGCTTGTGCCTACTATGGATACAAATTCGCCTGTGCCTATGCGTAGGGTTAGGTTTTCTATCGCGCATAGCTCTTCGTTGTTTTCGGTGAAGGTTTTGTTTAAATCCCAAATGCGGATTCTTCCCTTTTTCATACGACGTCCCCCTTCCAGTGTAATGCGTAACGTCGCAGCAGGTTAAGCACGGCGTTTACTGCGAAAAAGGTGACGGCTATGATTAGTACAGCGGCGTACATGCCCGCAAATTCTGCCCAGCCTCGCTGCCAGTTGATGTACCAGCCCAAGCCTGCTGTTACGCCCATCATTTCTGCGATTAGTAATGCTGTGCAGGCGATGGACATTCCCTGCGCCAGCCCCTGAAAAATAAAGGGCATGGACGCAGGGATTGCAATGTTAAAAATCATTCCGAATTTTGTAACGCCAAAGGTACTCGCCGCCTCAAAATTTATTTTGGGGACGCTTAAAACGCCGTTCATAGTGGTGGAGGTTACAGGAAACCAAACCGCAAGCGCAATAAGCGTAACCGCGCCGACAAACAGATTTGTGAAAAGCACCAAAATAATCGGGAGCCAGGTAACAGGCGGAATCGCCCCAAAAACCTTAACAACAGGCTGCACCCAATAGCACACCCGAGACGACCACCCCGCCGCAACGCCCGTAAGCACGCCCGCGACCACCCCGATACCGTAGCCCGTAAACAAAAGCCTAAGCGAATGGAACAAGGAAAGCTGCAAAATCTCCCTATCGCGTATGATTGCGTTTAAAATCGCGTCGGGCCAAGGTACAAAGGGCTGGGGCAGAAAGCCCATGGTAAGGGTAAGGATATCGTACATAAGAAGCAATACCAACGCAACGGTATAAATGGGGGCTTTTTTTCGCAAAGCGTCAAACGCCTTTTGCGAGAAAACCGAAAGCACATTCCAAACCGCAAACCCCGCCGCAAAAAAGCCCATGAATATACTGAAAACATGCGTAGGCGCGTTTCTGTCGAGCGCGGTGAAGGTGCGGAAATTTGGCGCGAATTCGTATTGCAGGATTATCGCTATTGTTATAATGAGCGGCAACAGGCATATCAGGCGTTTTTTCATGTTAGTTTATCCCCAGCGGATTCCATACTTGTGCTTTTACGTCGGCGGGGTTTAGGGTAGGGTCGATTACGCCCAAGGCTTGGTATTCCGCTATGGATGTGACTAAGGTTTGTTCCGTCAGATAATGCGGTACGCCCCATTTCCAGTTGCTCATCAGCCCTACGACGTATTCTACGTCTATTGCCGCGCTTACATAGCCTGCCGCCATTAAGTCGTTTACGGCTGTGGTTTTATTTTCGGTGCTTTCGTTTATCCAGCGCGAGGCGTTGTATACTGCGCGTGATATTTTTTCCGCTGTTTCCGGATTTTCGTCAATAAAGCTGCCTAAAAGCCCAAGTACACAGCAGTTTTCTTGGTAAAAATCTGCATCATCCAACGAGCGGATTACGCGCAGTATGCCTTCTTCCACAAAACGCTTGCCCACCTGGTCGGGAATAACCGCAACCTGTACCGTTCCGTTTTGCAAGGCAATTACCGCCTCTGCGGCAGGGAAATCCCGCCATGTAAAATCGTCGGGCGCAAAGCCCTCCCTGTAAATAAACCGCAGCGCGATATTATGAAACGCACCGCCAATAGCACCGCTTACGGCAACATCCATACCGCGCTCAAACGCGATAACATCGGAATCCGCAAGCACAAATGCCGAAGCACAGCCCGTATGAAGCCCAAGCGTAAAGCGGATATCAATGCCCTGCGTAACAGGAACAAACCAGCCCGCAAGCATACCCGCAACGGTATCAATATGTCCCGCCGCCAAAGAATCCCGCGAGTTAACAAGGTCGCCCGTAACAATGATTTCCGTCTCCAGCCCTTCTGCGGCGAAAAAGCCGTGCAAATGCGCCAGCGGAATAGCCGCCTGACACAGTCCGCCCTCAAAGCCAAGGCGGATTACACGATTGCTTGCCTCGTTTAGCTCGACTTCGTTTGCGCTTGCGCAACCCACAAGCAACAATAACACTGCAAGAAGTAGGTACTTCATACTAAAAACCTCCCTTTTCGTTCCTTTATGAGAATAGTGCCGTTGACAGGTATCTTTCGCCTGTGTCCGGCAGAATCACTACGATGCTTTTACCCGCGTTTTCCGGCCTGCGTGCGAGCTGTGTCGCCGCCCATACCGCCGCGCCCGAGGATATGCCTACCAGTACGCCTTCTGTTTTTGCGATGGCGCGTCCTGTCTCAAAGGCGTCTTCGTTTTGAACGGTTATGATTTCGTCGTAGATTTTTGTGTCGAGGGTCTCGGGTACAAAGCCCGCGCCTATGCCTTGGATTTTATGCGGCCCCGCCTTACCCTCCGATAGAATAGGAGAATCTGTAGGCTCTACCGCTATTATTTTTACATCAGGGTTTTTTGACCTTAGAAAGCTGCCCGCGCCGCTTATTGTACCGCCCGTGCCTATGCCCGATACAAAGATATCAACGACGCCGCCTGTGTCTTCCCAGATTTCCGGCCCTGTTGTCGCCAAGTGAACGGCGGGGTTTGCAGGGTTTTCGAACTGGCCGGGGATAAAGGAGTTTGGTGTGGTGGCGGCGAGTTCTTCTGCTTTGGCTATCGCGCCCTTCATGCCCTTTGCGCCTTCTGTGAGGACTAGCTCTGCGCCCAGGGCTTTTAGCAGATTGCGGCGTTCTACGCTCATGGTCTCGGGCATGGTGAGGATTACCTTGTAGCCCCGTGCCGCCGCTACCGCAGATAGGCCTATGCCCGTGTTTCCGCTGGTCGGCTCGATTATCACAGATTGTGGCGTGAGTACGCCTTTGGCCTCCGCGTCGTCTATCATGGCCTTTGCTATGCGGTCCTTTACGCTGCCTGCGGGATTAAAATACTCCAGCTTTGCGATGATGGCCGCTCCTATTTTGTTTGCCGCCTCGTAGTTATTTAAACGAAGAAGCGGAGTTTTGCCCACAAGGTCTGTGAGGCTGTTGTGGATTTTTGACATAGATATCATTCCTTTGCAATTCATTTAAAACATATATGTATTATATGCGAAATAAAATTTTTGTCAACAGGGAAAATAAAAAAAATCAACTGACGATAATTTATCGTCAGTTGATTTTTGAAAAAATGTAAGGTTATATCGACGCAAGCACCCTGCTATACTCCTCTTTAAACTTCTCTATGGCGTCCATGTCGGGGTTTTCTGCGATTATGGAGTTTTCGGATAGTTCTGCTGTTTTTTCCAGCTCGAGTTCTTTCATGTAGCGCGCCAGAGTGCCTATGGTGTGGGTGATACGCTGGGCGGTTTCCATGTCGTTTTGTGCAAAGGCTTCTTCCAGCTCTTCTATGGCGTTGTTGTGGTTTTCTGCAAAGTCTGACTTCATCATTTGGATAACTTCCGGGCTACTGTAGTAGGCGTCCATGTCGCTTTCTTCATTTTCTTCGGCTTCGTTTACATATTCCTCCGCGTTTACGATAAATTCTCTTAGAGCTTCGTCGAGTTCCTTCGATTGTATCGGCTTTGCCACAAAACCGTTAAAACCCTTGGCAAAAAACTCGTCGGCCTTGCCTATCATTGCATTGGCAGTTAACGCCAGTATGGGACGGCTATAGCCCATCTCGCGCAGGCGTCGTGTGGCTTCTATGCCGTTCATCTCCGGCATCATGTGGTCCATAAAGATGATGTCGTAGGTATTGCCGTCTTTTACAAGCTCTATTGCCTCCTTGCCGCTGTTGCATGTGTCTATTTTTAGCTTGTAAAAGCTTAAAAGCCCACGTGCCACAAAGCGGTTTGTCTCCACGTCGTCCACCACAAGCACCTTGCCGTGGGGTATCGGCTCGGGGACAAAGGCGTTCTTTTTGGATTTGCATTCTATTTTAAACATGCGCAGGCGTTTGGAGGCTTCTGTGCCGATTACTTCTTTTCCTACTATTTTTTGCGGAATATTTATCAGGACGGTAGTGCCTACGCCTATTTCGCTTTCTACGTCTATGGTGGCGGACATAAGCTGCAAAAGATTGTGTACGATGGGCATACCCAGCCCCGTACCCTCGGTAAACCTGTCCTCGTACTCGTGGAAGCGGGTGTATTCTACAAAAAGATTTTCTACCTGCGAGCGGCTCATGCCCTTGCCCGTATCCTTTACGGTGATGATAAGGTTTACGATATCGTCCTTTATTTTGCTTTTTTCGCATTCCACAGAGAAGTTTAGGCTGCCTTTTTCTGTATATTTAAACGCATTGGAAAGCACATTAACCAGCACCTGCTTAATCCTAAGCTCGTCTCCGCGCAAAAGAATCGGCAGATTTTCGTCGATATCCACGAGGAAATCCAGCCGTTTGCTGCCGATAAGCACCACGTTCATTTGAATGATATCGCTAAGCAGGCTTGCGGTCTCGTACTCGTCTTCGAAGATATTGAGCTTGCCCGCTTCTATTTTGGACAAGTCCAGAATATCGTTAATAATGCCGATTAGCGAAGACGACGCGCTGTTTATTTTGGCGATTGCTTCTTCCATGTCGCCGCTTACGTCTTCTCGCTTCAGCAGAATTTCGGAGATGCCGTGTACGGCGTTGATGGGTGTGCGGATTTCGTGGCTCATACGTGCGAGAAAGCGGCTTTTTGCCTGCGACCCTGCTTCTACGATGGCACTGCGCTCCTTTTCCGTCATCATCGCGTAAAAGGACGTTACGTTATTTGCATAGGTAACAACAACATCCTCGCCCGACGAGCGCATTCTTTGGCTGATTACGTCGAAGAAAACCCAATCCGCGCCATCCTTAGGCCCGCTTTTGATGGTGTATTCGAATTGCGCATAGCCCTCCTCAAATGCCGTATCCAGATAATGCGTCCAATACTCGTCGGAAGGCGTACCATCCTGCTGAAACCGCACCTCGTAAGCCCTAAACTGCTCCGTAAGCTCCGCCTTGGACGAGATATCAAAAAAGTCCGTGGCAGCCTGGTTGCAGTCTACACATCTATGGTTTTTGTTCCAATACATAATGACCATGGGCGTAGCGTCAAACATAAGCTGCATACGTTCCGTGGCCTCGTGTGCTTTTTCCATATAGTCGTAAATGCCGCGCATGTCTGTGGCGCAGGTTAATATCACAGGCTCGCCCCTGTGTTTTGTCTTAAAAAAAGACACCTCCATAGGAATCTGCTCGCCGTCTATGGTGTAATGCATGACATTGCAGACCAAATGCCCGTCGTCCCGCTCATTTTCGAAAAGCTTAAAGCACCTTTCCATGGACATGTAGCCGCCTGGCTGGTAGGCAGGCATTAAAATGGAGGCATACTCCCTAAATTCGTCTTTGCCGTTAAGCCCGTATCGTTTTACGGCTTCATGGTTACATTCGATTACTCCGCCGTTTAAGTCCCAAAGCGCAAGCACAAGCGGAACCGACTCAAAATAAAAAGACGCACTATCATAAGCAGCAGTGGTAGCGCGTTTTTTGGAAGTTTTTATAACGTAATAAGTAATAACGGAAGAAATCACGACTGAAAAAGCCAAAAGGACAACAACATATTGCAAGTACAGCATTAAACCACTACCCATCATTAAGCATTAAATGTTGGTAATATCAATTTCAAAGGGCGACGCGGGCAGGCCGTGCGCGTTGTAAAGAGGTACGGCGGGGCAGTCCATCCAGCCAAACCTTGCTTTTGCTGGATTCATGTCGCCTACTATTATGTTTAGGGCGTCGTTCCACACGGCGGCGTACAGCCTGTGCATTGTACCCTCGCTGTCGATTATATCCAAGAGCGGGTGGCCGCCTTTTTCCCAGAGACCCTCGCCATGCTTAAAAAATATCGTAAGTCGCTTGCGGTGACACTCTGCTTTTTCTACGATAGGGCCGTTGGTTACTATGTCTTCGCCGTATATCATGCGCCTGGCATGTAGTGCCATGCGGCGTCCTACGGTTTTTTTATCGGATGGGTTAAGGTCGTTGTATTCTCCGCAGTCTATTGTTACGGCCATGGCGGTGTTTGGGATTTCCAAGCATTGGCGTTGTTGCTCTCGCAGAATGGCCCAGTATTCGCCGGGCGTGCCAAAGCCTTCTATAAAATTGTAGCTGTACGGGTCCACATAGTTTGGTGTTTGGGTGTAAATAATGGGGACATCGCCAAAGTGACGCCTCATATTATTTGCAAACTCCACAAAAAGAGCCTTGTAATCGTGGGGTCTTGCGGTATTTGATTCTCCCTGTCCCCAAAGGATGGCGTCCACGGAGTAGCCGAGAAGCGGGGCAAGCATAAAATTGTACGCGCCGCAGGGATAGCTGAAAAAATATATGCTTGGCGGACACATTGGCATTTCTGCGCCTGTACGGCGTTTCCACATACCGTTTAGGCCTACGCACCAGTTTGAGCATACAACGGAATACTCCTTGCCCGATACCACCGCAGGGCTGTTTGCCTCGCCCACTATCCTTACAGCTATTGTATTTTCGCCTTCTTTTAGCAATTTGTCGGGCAAAACACATACGCATGGCGGGTACATGTAGCTTACATGTATGACCTCCACTCCGTTAATATAAACGGTTACGGAGTTTTCCACACGTCCGAATTTTAAAATTACGTCTTCGTTTTCTTCCATTTTAGGCACAATAAATTTACGCCTCATCCACACCGAGCCGTGGCGCGGCAAACCGGAGGTGTCAAAGAGCATTTTGCTTTCCCAGTCGCTGTCGTTGTAGTCGCTGTTATGCCAGCCTTCGCTCATGCCTCGGTCTTTTGCTTCCAGCGAGCTTTTCCATATTTTTATACGTTTGTCTGCGTTTTCCTGCGTGTTGCTTAACCAGCCCGGTATGCGGGTTTGTTGCAGCTCCTTGTAATAATCCGTAAAGCCGTGCAGGGACTCCTCAGGTAGCCAGCCCTCTATGGTTGTACCGCCTACGGGCGTGCAAATAAGACCCATCGGCACGTCTTCTTTTTCCAGCATTGCACGCGCAAAAAAGTATGGCACGGCATTAATATGCTCCAAAAACCAGCCCGAGGCCGTCTGCCACTCGCCCTTTACGTCCGTAGCTTCCTTTTCAAAGTCGAAGCCGCGCTCTGCTTGAAAAACGCGGATTCTTGTGTCTTCGATTATGTTCTCATCAAGTACGAGCTTAATGCGGGAAGCGGGTTCTTCCATGTTGGCCGACCCGCCGCAAAGCCACACACGCCCTACATAAACATCCTTGATAACTATGCCGCCGATGTCCAGTGTAAAAGGGCCTCCGTACTCTTCTGCCGATAATGTAAACGCGAAGCGACCGCTTTCGTCTGCGGTGGCCTCGTATGTTTCTTCCAAAAAAGTAGCGGTAACGGTACGACCGGGCTCTGCACGACCCCAGACTTTTGCTTTTTTGCAAATCACCATGCCATCACTGAAAAAAGAGGGTAGTTTTACCATAGCAATCCCCCGCCTATTTAATGTTACAGAAATATTACCATTTTTATCGTGATTTGTCTATGCCGTCAGAGCGGTTTCTGCTCTAACCATTTTAGTAGCATTTTTTTCTTGCAAAAATTTCCATATAATGGTACAATCATAATCGGCAATACAAAGAGGAGGAAATTTTAATGAACAAAAATACAATGAGTTTCGACGAAGATTCTTTTGATTTGGCAGAACATAAAAGAGCGGCAGACGCGGTAACGCGGGAAAAGGCTCGCGTTAGCCGAATCCGCCGCCAAGTTAGAATCGGTAAAATTATGCTCGCAGTCGTGACTGTGATTATATTTTTTGCGTTGTTTATCATCGCCGCAGAGTTGGGTTGGATGAATTTTCGCTAAACCTCCACTAAAATCGGGAAAATCATAGGGTTGCGCTTGGTGGATTGCCAGATGTATTCGCGCAGGTCTTCTCTTACACGGTTTCTAATATACTGCCTGTCGGCGGTATTTTTTTGTTCCAATTCGAAGAGTGTGTCGGCTACTTTTGCCTTTGCGCCTTCGATTAGCTGGTCGGACTCGCGTACGAATACAAAACCGCGAGAAATAATTTCCGGGCCGCTGATTACTTGGCAGTAGCCGTCGGCCATGGAGATACCTGCGGCGGCTATGATTAGGCCGTCTTCCGAAAGATGCTTGCGGTCGCGGAGGACTACGTTGCCCACGTCGCCTACGCCAAGGCCGTCTACCAGAAGCTGCCCGGATGGTACAGTACCGTTCATTTTTGCGTCGGTTGACGAGATTTCCAGCACCTCGCCTATGTCCGCTATGAAGATATTTTCCTTGGGCATTCCCATGGAGATTGCCAAATCCTTATGGTGCGTAAGGTGGCGGAACTCGCCGTGGATTGGCATAAAGTATTTCGGTTTTACTAGGGCATGTATCATTTTTAGTTCTTCCTGTTTGGCGTGGCCGGATACGTGTACATCCATCAGGCCTTCGTAGATTACCTCCGCGCCTTGCTCCATCAGGTCGTTGATTACGCGAGAAACGAGTTTTTCGTTACCGGGGATGGGCGACGCGGAGATGATTACCTTGTCGCTTGGCGTAATCGTAACTTGGCGATGGTCGGAGGCCGCCATGCGCGACAATGCCGCCATAGGCTCGCCTTGGCTGCCCGTGGTGATGATTACAAGCTGGTTTGGTGTGTAGTTACGCAGCTCATTAGTCTCGATTATCAAGCCCGTAGGTGCGTTAAGATAACCCAGCTCCGTAGCGGTTTTTACCGCATTTAACATGCTGCGCCCCATAAATAAAACCTTGCGGCGATGTTGCACGGCGGAGTTAAGCACCTGCTGAATCCTGTCGATATGCGACGAGAACATCGCCACGATAAGCCGCTGGCTCGGTGACTCCTCAAAAACGCGGCGGAACATATCGCCTACGGTGCGTTCGCTGAGGGTGTAGCCCGGGTACAGCACATTTGTGCTTTCGCAAAGCAGAAGCTTTACGCCCTTGCGCCCAAGCTCTCCAAAGCGTTGCAAATCAATAATTTCGCCCTGAATAGGCGTAAAGTCCACCTTAAAGTCACCCGAGTGGATTACCACACCCACGGGGGTAGTAATCGCAAATGCACAGGCGTCTGCAATCGAGTGGTTTACACGCAAAAACTCTACCTTAAAGCATCCTGCGATAACCGTATCGCCTTGCGGCACTACGGTCATTTCGGTTTGGTTAAGCAGACCGTGCTCGCGCAGTTTGTTGCCCACCAGCCCAAGTGTGAGCTTTGTGGCAAAGAGCCGCGCCTTTACCTCACGTAAAAAATACGGCACGCTGCCGATATGGTCCTCGTGCGCGTGGGTGAGAAACAGGCCGCGTATTTTTTCTTTGTTCTCTTGCAGGTATGTGAAATCCGGAATTACCAGGTCTATCCCAAGCATTTCATCCTGCGGGAATGCTACACCGCAATCCAATACGATAATATCGTTGCCGTATTCCAGTACGGTCATGTTTTTTCCTACCTCGCCGTGGCCGCCGAGGGAAAATACTTTTAATTTTGTTTTCTTTGTTGGCAAAATATATGCTCCCATCAATTTCCTTTTAAATATCTTCTATGTCTATGCCGAGTTCTGCGTAGTCTTCTTTGAAAAGGTCGAATACACGGGCATAGTCCGCATGTTCCGGGTCGATTTGCTCCAGCATAATGTCCTCTTCGTCGTCGTCCGAGGGGTTTGCTTTGAAGTGGTAGACCTCACCTTCTTCGCCTTCCAGTGCCAGCAGGTAGATGTCTTCGCCGTCTTCGCGGCTTGCGAGGATTTGCAGAGGGCGTTCTTCTCCGTCCTCGGTTACGATTACAAGCTCACCGCCCTCATCGTCTTCGTTCTCAAACTCGTTGATGTTTTCATCCGTCATTTGTAAATCACCTCCTTGATTTTTGAAGTCCAGATATCCTTGTAAGATATACACCGCGGCCATTTGGTCCACGTTTTTTTTATAGTTTACACGCTTTCCGTCAAAAGTACGCGCTACCGCCTGCGTGCTGTATCGCTCGTCCCAAAGGATTATTTTTATATTTTTTAAATATCGCAAAAGCTTTTCTTTAAATTCGGCCGTTTCCGAACAACGCTCAGAAACGACGCCACCTTCCATATTTTTTGGCAAGCCAAGGACAATGCACTTTATCTCATGTTCTCGGATAATTGCCTTTATCTCTTTTAGCGAAGGCCGCAATGCGACAGGGTCTTTTCTGCGAAGGGTCGTCACTCCCGTCGCCACCCGCCCGTTAAACGAAATCGCTACACCTATTGTCTTTTCGCCGTAATCTAAACCTATATACTTCACAGATTTTCTACAACACTTCCCGCAAAAATTCCCGCACCATTTCTTCCAGCAGCTCGTCCCTTTCGAGCCGTCCTATTAGTGCGCGGGCGTTTTTGTGGCTCGTGATGTATGTAGGGTCGCCGGACAAAATGTACCCTACGATTTGTGTAATCGGGTTGTAGCCTTTTTCCTTCAACGCCTTGTACACAAGCTCCAAGTTTGCGCGTACCTCTTCCTCGGCTACGCGCTGATAAGTGCTAACCTTTTGTGTTTCCATGCAAAAAGTCTCCTTTAGATGACGTTATATTTACTTTACATATTTGTCCCGTTAAGTTTTTGTCGCTTTTTACGCAAACCGTGCAATAGTTTTCGCTGTTTCCTACATAAAACGCGCCGTCGCGTTGTTTTTCAACTATAACGGTGAGGGTTTTGCCGATTTGGGCTTGCAGAAAGTCCGTATGAAGCTCTGCGGCGAGTGTACGCATTTGATTGCCGCGCTCGTGTTTTATGTCATGCGGCACTTGGTCGGGGAATGCAGCGGCGGGTGTGCCTTCCCGCGGAGAATATTCAAATACATGTATCTTTGCAAATCGCATTTTTTTTACGAAGTCAATGCTTTCGGCAAAATCCGCGTCGGTTTCGCCCGGAAAGCCTACGATAATATCCGTGGTAAGCGCGGTGTTTGGCTTTATTTTACGAAGACGCTCTGCGGCGTTTTTGTAGGCCTCGGTGGTGTATCTCCGGTTCATTTTTGCAAGTGTGGTATCGCACCCGCTTTGCAAAGAAAGATGAAAATGCCCGCAAACCAAATCCGACGCCACCGCCGAAATAAAATCATCATCCACGCCCCAAGGGTCAATGCTGCTTAACCTAAGGCGTCGCAGCCCGCTAAGGGAGGTTACTTCATTTATGACGTCCGCCAATTTTAGCTTACCCGTATCTTGTCCATACGCGGCGACTTGTATACCCGTGAGGACTACCTCTAACACGCCTTCGGCGATTGATAGCTTTGTTTCTTCAATTATTTCTGCAAGGGGGCGAGATGTCACCGCGCCCCGCACATGCGGCACAATACAATAAGAACAAAAACGGTCGCAGCCGTCCTGTATCTTTACAAAGGCTCGTGTGGATTTTTTATTTTCAACCGACCGTAATTTATTGTCAACATCGCTTTTTGTCGCCATTGAAATTTTTAAGCTGTTGACAAAAAGCGATTCTATTGAATTTATTTTTTCTATTTTGTTTAAAAAGTCATCGGGATTTCTTGCGTCAAAGACATAATCTGCCTCGGTTATTTTTTCGGATTTTTTAGCCATGCACCCGCATATCGCAATCAGCGCGTGGGGATTTTGCTTTTTTGCACGGCGTATCATTTGGCGCGATTTTTTGTCGCTTACATGAGTTACCGTGCATGTGTTAATGATAAACACGTCGGCGTTTTGGCTAAAATCATGTGTGCTGAATGCATTGTACCCGCGCTTAATAAGCTCGGCTATTAGCACCTTTGCGTCACATTGATTAACCTTGCAGCCTAAGGTGTGGATGGCAATTTTCACATTAGCTCTCTCATTTGTTCTTTTATTGTTTCCGTTTCGGTAGGGATTTTGCTTGATGTGGCAAAAATCATGGTGCGGACAACGGTGTGGCGCAGCTTTTCCAATAGGGCTGCGGCTTCGGTTTTGTATTTTTCTACGGGTATGCTTGCGGTTAGCAAAAGCGTTACTTTTCCGCTTTTTGCATTTTCGACAAAATACCTCGCGGGGGCTGATATTTGGCCGCCCCAGATGGGTGTACACAGGCAAAATTCTTCCGGGATTTCTGTTGGCATATTTGTAACAGGGTAGCTTTTGCCGGAAAACGCAAGCCCCAGTGATTTAATATAAAATTTTAACTTGCCCATATCGTTTAGGTCCGATTTTAGCTCATAAACCTCTTGTCCAAGGACTTCGCCCAAGGCCGTGGCGAACATTTTTGTCTTTTTTCCGCGACTGTAGTAGAATACCATTCTATTCTCCTTTGGACAAATGTTTGGAATTTGTCACAATAGTAACACCTAACTACAAAAAAGAAAAGAGCTTTTGTAGATGATAATTCAAATTGGGTTGTTAATCTTGGGTTTTGTGCTGTTAATCAAGGGTGCGGACATTTTTGTGGACGCCAGCGTAGGCATTGCAGAAAAGCTACATGTGCCAAAGGTAATCATTGGCCTAACCATAGTAGCAATGGGCACAAGCGCACCTGAGGTAGTGATAAGCGTAACGGCGGCAATGCGCGGCAACAACGCCCTCGCCATAAGCAACGTGGTAGGCTCAAACATGTTTAACCTGATTTTTATTATCGGCCTGTGCGCGGTGATAAAGCCGATAATGGTAAAAGTCGGCGAAATCGCCAAGGATTTTTGGCTGTCCATAGTCGCGGCGGCTTTGTTATTGGCTATGAAATTTATCGGCGGCGATATTATCCCATGGTGGGGAAGCCTGATGTTTTTGGTGATTTTCGGCACGTATATGTTTCTTATAATAAAGAAGGCGTTAAAGGCGAAGCACGAAGAAGAGGCGCACTTGGCAGCACACCCGGAAGACGCTCCGCCGGAAGTTAAAATCCGCAAAATGCCCGTGCTTGCTCTGTTTGCCGTGCTGGGCTGCGCGCTGATTGTGGCAGGCGGGCATCTGGCCGTAGAAGGCGCGACCTATGTAGCAACCGCGCTGGGCGTCTCCGAAAGGATAATAGGTCTCACCATAATAGCGATGGGTACATCCCTGCCGGAGCTAATCACCTCGCTGGTAGCCTGCAAACGCGGCGAAAATGAGTTTGCACTCGGCAATATCATAGGCTCTAACATATTTAACATCCTGTTTATCCTGGGAATAGCAGGCCTAATCGCCCCCCTCGAATTTGAACTCGCGCTTATGTTTGATACCTCGGTGCTGGTAGTAAGCAGCTTGGTTGCGTTATTCTTTGTATACACCAGAAAAACATTGGGGCGTATCGAGGGTAGTGTTATGGTAATTTTTTATGTAAGTTATATAGCATTTGTGGTTTTTTCGCAGTGATTTTTGTAACCATTGACATATTTTACAAAAAGGCTATAATGTAATCACAGCACGGGGGTGAGCGCAGAATGCCTCAACTTAACAGAGATATAGCGAAAATATCCGCACGCGAGGAAAAAATACTACAGTTTGGCGAAGGTAATTTTCTTCGTGCCTTTATCGACTCTTTCGTAGACGAGCTTAACGGAAAAGGTCTGTTTGACGGCGGTATCGTGATTGTGCAGCCCGTCGAAAGCTTTAACGATATCGTTAAAGCCTTCAATGAGCAGGACGGTTGCTACACGGTAGTCTTACGTGGGCTGGAAAACGGCAAGCCCGTATCCAAACAGCAGCTTGTCACAAGCGTAACGCGCATTCTAAACCCGTACACAGAGCATACATCGTATATGGATAACATAAAAAACCCGAGTTTGCGGTATATTATTTCTAATACCACGGAGGCGGGCATTGTTTACGTTAATACAGAAAAGCCCAACGACGGCGCGACCCGGCCGCCCGCGAGTTTCCCTGCTAAAATCACCGCGTTTTTGTATGAGCGGTACAAATTTTTTAGCGGCGCGGTGGATAAGGGCTTTATTTTTATTCCCTGCGAGTTGATTGACAATAACGGCACGGAGCTAAAGGCGATTGTGCTGCGCCATGCAAAGGAATGGGGCTTGCCCCGAGAATTTACCGACTGGGTAGAAAAACACAACCATTTCACAAACACGCTGGTAGACAGAATCGTAACAGGCTACCCCAAAGACGAAGCCGCCGAATTTGAAAAAGCACTGGGCTATCGCGATGATTTTCTTGTAACGGGCGAGATTTTCCACTTCTTTGTTATAGAAGCGGGCAAAGAAGCCGCCGAAGAAATAAACCGTACGCTTCCCTTCGCAAAAGCGGGGCTAAATGTGGTGCTTACCGACGATGTAACCCCGTATAAGCTTCGCAAGGTTCGCATTTTAAACGGTGCGCATACCATGAGCGTTCTCGCCGCCTACCTATGCGGCAAAGAAACCGTCGGGGATATGATGGCCGACGAGCTTTTTGTAAAATTCCTAAAGCAAGGCATATATAAGGAAATAATCCCCGCCACAAAGGGTAAGGGCCTCGATGAAAGCGATTTGCTGTCATTTGCGGATTCTGTATTCGACCGCTTTGCAAACCCGCATATTAAGCATTATTTATTGAGTATCGCGCTTAATTCTGTGGCAAAATTTAAGGCGCGGGTGCTGCCCTCGATTTTGGATTATCATAAGCTACATGGCGATTTCCCAGCCGCGCTTACGCTGTCGCTTGCCGCTCTTATCACATTTTATAACACCGACAAAGCCAGTGATGACGAGGCCGTACTCGCTTTTTTCAAAATCATCCAGGGCGAGCAAATCTTGGCAAATGTGGATTTTTGGGGGCAGGATTTGACCGCCCTTCCCGGCTTTGCCGACAAAATAAAATCACATCTGCAAAACATCGAAAAGCACGGCATGAAAGCCGAAATAGAATCCATCCTAAAGCTTGGTGAACATTAATGGAAAACACTCTGATAATAAACCACGCCGACAATGTAGCCGTAGCACTAAAGGACGTGGAATCCGGCGGGCAAAAAATCCCCGCAGGCCATAAAGTCGCCACAAAAGACATCGCAAAGGGCGAAAACGTAATAAAATACGGCAGTCCGATAGGACATGCGACATCCCCGATAAAAGCGGGCGATTTTGTGCATACCCACAACCTAAAAACCAACCTTAGCGGTATACTCGAATATGCCTACACCCCGGAAAAAGTGACCGATATCCCCGCAACCCCCTCAACATTTATGGGGTACGAGCGTACCGACGGACAGGTGGGAATCCGCAACGAAATATGGATTGTAAACACGGTGGGCTGTGTAAACAAAATCGCGGAAAAGCTGTGCAAGCTATCGGGTGAGGACGATGTCTTTACATTTGTGCATCCGTATGGCTGCTCGCAGCTTGGGGACGACCACGATTACACGCGAAAAATTTTGCGTAATATGGTAAAGCACCCAAATGCCGCAGGCGTGCTTGTGCTTGGCCTTGGTTGCGAAAATAACCACATCGACGATTTTAAAAAGCTGCTCGACACATGGGATGATAAGCGCGTAAAATTTCTTAATACGCAGGATGTTACCGACGAAATCGAAGAAGGACTAAAATTAATCCGCGAGCTAAAGGCTTATGCAAACACCTTTGAGCGTAAGGCAATACCCGTGCGCAAATTGGTCGTAGGTCTAAAATGCGGCGGGTCGGATGGATTTTCCGGAGTGACGGCTAATGTTCTTGTTGGGAAATTTTCCGATTATCTTATTGCGCAGGGCGGCATAAGCGTTCTTACGGAGGTCCCTGAGATGTTTGGTGCGGAGACGCTTCTTATGAATCGCGCAAAGGATGTTGGGATTTTCGATAAAACAGTTTCTCTTGTTAACGACTTTAAAAATTACTTTATCCGCCATAATCAGGAAATCTACGAAAACCCTTCTCCCGGCAACAAAGAGGGCGGTATCTCCACGCTGGAAGAAAAATCCCTCGGCTGTACCCAAAAAGGCGGCACAAGCTACGTCACCGACGTATTAAACTACGGCGAAACATGCAAAGTCCCCGGGCTAAACCTACTCCAAGGCCCCGGTAACGATATCGTGGCGGTTACAAATCTCATGGNAGCAGGGGTACATATTGTGCTGTTTACCACAGGGCGCGGTACGCCCCTGGGCGCACCCGTACCCACCGTAAAAATATCCAGCAACACAAAGCTGTCCCAAGTAAAAAGCCACTGGATAGACTTCGACGCGGGGCAACTGCTCGACGGCGTTACGCCGGATAATTTAGCCCAAGATTTCGTAAACTATATCGTTGAGGTGGCAAGCGGGAAGCAAACCCGCAACGAGCAAAATGACTACCGCGAGATTTCTATTTTTAAAGATGGAGTAACGCTGTGATTCCAACCCAATTGGGATAAAATAAAAAATATGCGGCATAGCCGCACGAACAAGGAGAGAATCAAAAATGAAAAAAGCTTTACTTGTAATTTTCATCGTGGCCATTGCTATGTTTGCAATCACGGCCTGCGCAAATGACCCCGCACCAACACCGGCGGGCACACCTGCACCGGTATCAACACCTGCACCAACCCCCGCACCTGTAGAAACACCACCACCCGTAGCCTACGACTGGCAGCTCAACGACGGCAACCCTGCAACCATCACATTTGAATGGTGGGGCGGCGACGCACGTCACGAAGCTATCAACAACGCGGTGGCAATCTTTATGGACAGATACCCGCACATTACCGTTAACACAATCTACGGCGCGTTTGGCGGATATCTTGACCGCCTTACCATGGACCTCGCAGCAGGTACGGAAGCCGACGTGCTTCAGTCCAACTTTGCATGGGTACACGCGCTCGGTGATGGCTACAATGTATTCGCAAACCACAATACATTGCCATATCTCGACCTTACCGAGTGGAGCGACGACCTTCGTGCGTTTACGACAACACGCGACGGCGAGCTTTCCGGCGTACCTCACGGTATCACAGGACGCGTTGTAATTTACAACACAGAAATGTTCCCGGGTGGCTTCCCTGCTACATGGGATGAGCTAATCGAAGTAGGCGCGGAAATCGCGGCTAACAATACAGCCGTAGACGGCGGAAACAACCGCTATGCTTTCTTCCCCGTTGGGTATCAGTCTTGGGATATCATCCTTATGACAATGATTCTTAACGAGTACAATGTAAACCTGCAAGCAGGCGGACAAATTCTCCCAAGCGTTGACCAGGTAGAAGCTGCCTTCGAAATGATGGGACGCGCAATCGACGCAGGCGCACTCCCCACCTTTGTACAGCAAGAAGCTCCCCTTGATACCACCAACCCCGTATGGATGCAAGGACGCGCAGGCGGCCTGTTTGAATGGGTGGGTAATATCTTCCTCGCGGCAGGTAACTTTGGCGACAACGACCCAAGCGCACGTCAAGTAGAAGGCGTTGGCGTAGCACTTTTGCCTACAATGAGCGCGGGTACATCCGCTAACTCCATGCAACGTCCTTCTCTTGTACACGCAGTTACACAAGGCGCAGTAAACCGCGGTGTAGACCATATCGCTGCTTACTTCCTTAACTTTATCTACACAGACCCCGAGGCACTCCTTGCAATCGGTGACCAATTTGGTGTACCCCTTGCACGCAGCGCGGCTTCTGTAGCCGACAGCGAAGGCCAAGTATGGGGACTCATGGCAGACGGCCTTGAGCTTCTTGTAGCAAACACAGGCGACATGTGCCACTTGTTTGAAGACCCCAACCTGCGCCCGGCACGTGCGGCCGCTATCGAAGCCTTCCGCACAGGCGGCGCAACAGCCCGCGAAGCAGCAGAACGCTGGGTAAACGAGCAGCAATCCTACCTTAACGCAATGAACTAGGCCATTCCTATGGTTAAAACGGCGAAGGTAAAAGGCAAAAAGCGAATCAAACTTGCGCCTTACATGCTCCTTATCCCATGGTTTATCGGGATGGCATTGTTTAGGGTGTATCCCATCATCGCGTCGTTTATTAACAGCTTGTATCAGTTTCAGCCGATACGAGGCACTCGTGAGTTTATAGGCTTTGACAACTATACGCGTATTTTGTTTGACTTTCCGCACTTTTGGGACTCTGTGCGTGCTACGCTCACCTATGTGCTGCTGGGTACTCCGCTTGTTTTGATTATGGCTTTCTTTGTAGCATTTATTTTGAATTTCAAATTAAAAGGCGTAAACCTTTTCCGCACTGCTTATTACATTCCCTCCATCCTTGGAGGGAATGTGGCAGTTGCGATTGTTTGGTCGCAGGTGTTTGGCGGCAATGGGCCTGTTAATGCGGTGCTTAGCATATTTGGTGTAGACCCCATCTCGTGGATACAGGATGAGTTTTTCGCGCCATTTACGCTTATTTTTCTTTCTGCATGGCAGTTTGGCTCGGTGATGCTTATCTTCCTTGCGGCTTTGCAAAATGTTTCGCCTACTTTGTATGAGGCCGCCTCCATTGACGGTGCAAAAAAGACGCGGCAGTTGTTTTCCATTACATTGCCGCTTGTTACTCCCGTGCTGCTTTTTAACACGGTTAACGTGCTTTTACGGCATTTTCAGGAATTTAACTCGGCGTACCTCATTACAATGCGCGGGCCAAACCGTGCAACAGACTTTTTGGTAATCCTCATCTACGAATACGCGTTTAGGCGAATGCAATTTGGCTTCGCGCTTGCGATGAGTATGATGTTATTGCTCATTATAGGAATACTTACACTCATTGTGTTTATCACATCCAAGTATTGGGTGCATTACAGCGATTAAGGAGGAATGACATGCAAAAACGAAAAATTTCCAAGACACAAATCAACGCGGCTATACGCTATGTCATCCTGATTATCGTAGGGTTTATCCTCATTTACCCTCTGCTGTGGATGATTGGCTCGTCTTTTAAACACAATATTGATATTTTTGGTAACTTGAATATCCTTCCGCCTGCGGGCAGATGGACATTTGAGCATTTTCCCAATGCGTGGCAGCTAACGTCGCGTAATACCATGGTTTTTTACTATATGAATACGCTGCGGTTTTTAATCCCGCAGGTTGTGGGGCAGGTTATTTCTTGTACGCTGGCGGCCTATGCCATCGGGCGTTTTGAATTCCCGGGCAAAAAGATTATTTTTACCATCGTTATGGTTACTCTTCTTATGCCCGAGCTTGCTTTCCGTATTCCTATTTTTATGCTTTATCGTGATTTAGGGCTTTTGGATACTTTTGCTTCTTTGTATATTCAAAACTTCTTTGCAGTTAACTCGTTTTTTGTGTTTATGATTATACAATTTATGCGTACCATCCCACGGGAGCTGGACGAAGCCGCCGAAATCGACGGCTGCGGCCCGCTTAAAACACTGATTTATATTTTAGTACCCGTGCTAAGGCCTATTATCATCACCGTAGGCTTGCTCACATTTATGTGGGGTATGAATGACTTCCAAGGGCCGCTGATTTTCTTGCGCAGCCCCGATAACCGTGTGCTTTCGCTCGCGCTTAGGATGATTTTGCAAGACTACGAGGTTACGCATTTTGGACAGATGTTTGCGGCGGCGTTTATGGCTCTTATACCAACGCTTGCGATTTTCTTTGCATGTAGCAGATACTTTGTCGAGGGCGTAACGCAGTCCGGCGGGAAGGAGTAGATTATATGAATCAAAGAGTTGTAAAACCCGCCTTTTGGCCGGTGATGATTTGCAGCAGTGTGTTTTTGACGAAAATGATGTATTTCCTTATCGGCGGAATGCTTAACAACCGTTTTGAGGATACCTTAATCGCTGCGCTGGCAGGCTTTGTACTGTTTTTGGCGATTATCTTTGTAAAAAATAACGCATACGAAATCCCAAAAATGGCTCTGTTTTTGACGATTTTTTGGCCTGTGGTTGCCGTGCTTTCGTTGATTTTAATGTGGAATAATTTAGCGGAAATCGACGGCAGTATAGGCCAAGTATTTACCTATCTGGGCGAAATGTGGCGTATCTTTTGGGCAGACTTTGAAGCAGTAAGAAACAACGCCGCCAACGCCCGCGAAGTCGCTCGCAATGCAGGCAATCCCCAGCCCTTTGCCACAACAATACGTGCTGCGTTTATGAGTGGCAGGGTGTTTGCGGGGATTCCGCGGGATACCGAGCGGATGTTCTTTTTATCCGCAGGGATTATCTCCGCCGTTTTATTCCTGATTGCCCAAGCCGCTACTTTTGTACTGCTGTTTGTCGGCACTGTGCCGGAGAAGAAGGATTTTAGACATTAAGGAGAGATTTTTTAATGATAACACCATGTATTCATTTTCAAGATAATTGCGACGAGGCGATTAAATTTTACAAAGAAACACTCGGCGCGGAAGTAAAGGAAATAAACTATACAAAAGACGCACCTGCGGGCAGTGGCATGGACGAGTTGCCTCCAAACTTTGTAATGCACTCGGAAGTGATAATCTACGGCATGACTTTTTCCTTTACCGACGGCAGCGAAGCCACGAAAGCCGATGAAAACACTTCGTTTATAATTACGTTGGATACCGCCGAAGAGGTAACGGCAGTGTTTAAAAAGCTCGAAGTTGGCGGAAAAATCATAGAGCCATTGGCCGAAGTATTTTGGTCACCTCTTTACTGCTATGTTAGAGATAAGTTTGGGGTAAACTGGCAAGTAATGGTGCGGCAATAACGTCGCGCAAAGCGCGACCCCGGAGCGCGGCAAAGCCGCGTGAGGAAGCGTAGACGGGCTTTGCCCGACGGAGCGGCGGGGTCGTAGGGGCAAAGCCCCTACTTTAATAGAAGGAAGTGCAAATATGTTTTTTGTTCGACGTTTATTGGCTAACGCTGTTGATTTGATTGTGTTTTTTGCCATTATCGTCGGTACATTCATATTTGTGCTTCCCTTTTTTTTGCGCGAGACAAGGGAGATGAATCCTTTTATTGCGGCGGGTGTTTTGGTTTTTGTTTGCGGTGCTGCGTTTTTGTTGCAGTACCCGTTTATGCGGGTTAATCAGACCATTGGCAAGGCACTTTTGGGGCTTAGGATAATTTCTACAAATCCGCAGCGGCCTATGACGGCGGCGGTTGTTTTTCAGCGAGAGGTGTTTGCCAAGGCGTTTACCTGTTATTTTATGTGTGTCCCCGTGCTTTTTAACAAAGAAGGCCAACACGATGTTGCCTGTGAAACAGAGGTGGTTTAATGCTTAGTTGGGGGTTGTGGACATGGTTAGTGCTTCTTATAATGATAGTGGCAAGCTTAACTATACCGTGGTTTTTAGTAATGGTAGTGGCGAGTATATTTGTGCATGAGGTTGGACATTTAATTTTTGGATGGCTGACAGGATACAGATTCCTCTCTTTTGGCTTGTCAATTTTTGTATTATGTAAAGAAGGTGGCAAATTAAAGTTTAAGATAGTGCCGGAATACGTACTTTGTGGTCATTGCCACATGATACCCCCGGAAAACGAGACGCACTTACAGGATTTTGAGTTTGTATGGTATAACCTTGGCGGCGGCGTTTTTGAAGTATTACTATTAATTGTTTTGATTAGGTTAGATGGCGTTTTGCCATACCACGATTGGCGGAGTGGTATGGTATCCATTGGTATAGTGATTATTGCATGTAGTTTGCTTTGGAATTTAGCACCAATATTCCAAAACGATGGACAAAACATCTGGAAGGCGTTAAATTGCAAAGCGGCAAAGCGTGGTTTGTACCTAGCCTTTTACATGCCCGGTATACTTAATGACGGGATAAGATACTCCGAGTTAGACAGCAAGCTGTTTTACGTAAGCGATACAGCGGATTTTAGCGACTGGCGCGTTGCGTATATTGTTGTATGCCAAGCCGCTCACCTATACGACTTAGGGGAGTACGACAAAAGCATCGCTTGCTACGAAAAGCTAAAAAACTACAATCACCCCGATTTTAACACCGAAATAGAATTGGACCATCTCTATTACTACACCATCCACAGCCCCGACTACGGAAAAGCGCGTACAATATTCGCAGACAATAAAGTAAAAAAGGCATTAAAGAAACATACAAGAATCGTGGCGGCGTATGAGTATTTTGTTAACGGCGACAAAGAAAAAGGAAAAGAGCTACTCCAAAAGGCAAAAGATGAAGCAATGAAACTCCCCGACAACGGTACAAAGCTTATGGAAATGGACTATTGTGCGAAATTGGAAGACGTAATGGAGGGATGATGCTGTGTGATTTTACCGTCACCGCGCCGATTGATTTTTATTATGAGAATATAAAGGGGATTAAAAAATGACAAGAGAATTTATCCGAACGAGTTATTTTAACAAGCGTTGGGATGAGATGAAATTAACCGATGATGATTTACGAGAGTTGGAAAACCATATCATGCAAAACCCCAATATCGGCAATATAATCCAAGGTACGGGCGGCGCAATTAAAATAAGATGGGCGTTAAGAGGAAATAACCAAGGAAAAAGCGGCGGGCTTAGAGTTATTTATGTAGATTTAATAATTAAAGCCCACATTCATTTGCTTCTGTGTTACCCCAAAAGCGAACAAGAAGATTTGACACATGACCAAAAAAAGCAGTTAAAACAGTTAATCAGCACATTAAAAGGAGAATGACCATGAGAAAAGAGTTGTTTGATGAATTAGTAGCCGCATGTAATGAAGCCATAGAACATGAGCGCGGCAATATTAAACTGGAATCGAACACCGTAACAATACCCGACGACGAGATTGAAATATCCCAATTATTTTTCCAAAAATTTTCAAATCTTTCTCAACCAAACAGGAAAAAAGTGAATCAATACATTGACGAACTATTACAAATAACAGGGTGATAATATGAATGAAATTATAAAATTCGTAGACAGCCTAATGGAAAAGTCCACCCCCGACACTCCCGCATGGAATATCGAGCATGTACTTGAGGGAAAAGAAACTAAGTGGAATTACATCGACGGCTGTATGATAAAAGCCATCCTCGACCTGCACTATGCAACCGGTGATAAAAAATACTACGATTTTGCCAAGGGCTACATCGACTTTTTTCTTTCGGAAACCGGCGATAAAATTTTGGGCTATAGCGTGGAGGAGTACAACTGCGACAATATTAATATGGGCAAGGTTTTGTTTGATTTTCGTAATCGGGAATCAGACGACAAAAAATACAAAAATGCAATCGCGCTTTTGGGGCGGCAATTGCAGACACAGCCCCGCATAAATGCGGGTAATTTTTGGCATAAAAATATTTACCCAAACCAGGTTTGGTTAGATGGTTTGTATATGGTGCAGCCGTTTTATGTAAGCGCGGACACTTATCAGGATGTGTTTAAGCAGTTTAAAAATGTCTACGAAATCATGCGTTGCAAAAAAACAGGCCTGTACTTCCATGGGTACGACGAGTCTCGGGAGATGTTTTGGGCGGATAAAGATACGGGCTTGAGCCGTAATTTTTGGACGCGCTCCATCGGCTGGTTTACAATGGCATTGGTGGATACGGCTGAGCGGCTGAATAAACAATTTTTGTACGAATACGAGACATTACAAAAGTATTTAAAGGAAGTCTTGGACGCATTGCTAAAGGTCGCTGACCCCGAGACAAAAATGTTTTATCAAGTGACAAATGAGGCGGGACGCGTCGGTAATTATTTGGAGACAAGCGGCTCATGTGCGATTGCGTATTCCTTTATGAAGGGTGCGCGGCTTGGATTTTTGCCGTCGTATTACTTCGACTACGGCAAGGAGATTTTTGATTCTGTTGCCGCGCATAAGCTTGTGCTTGGCACAGACGGTATTTTTACGCTAAAGGATATTTGCCTTGTCGCAGGCCTTGGCGGGATGCCCGGTAAGGGCGATTATCAGCCGCGTGACGGCACATTTGAATATTATATCTCCGAGCCAAGGGTGGATAATGACGCCAAAGGCGTCGCGCCATTTTTGTTCGCATATGCAGAGATTTTACGGAAGGGGAAAAAGTAATGGCAAAATACTACAAACGAGTAGAGGGAGAAAAGGTATATCTCTCACCGATTTGCACAGACGATGTGGATATTTTTATGAGTTGGGTAAACGAGCCGGAGATGGCTTGGTTTACGACATTTTATTCACAGGTAATTTCTCGGGTGCAGGAGAAGGACATTGTAGAAAATAAACTCGCTGTAGACGGCAGCATGTTTTCTATAGTAACGCAGGAAGACGATAGGGTAATCGGCAATTGTAATTTTTTCAAAATAGACGCCCTTAACCGCGCCGCAGAAGTAGGCATTATCATCGGAGAAAAAGACTGCCGTGGCAAGGGCTACGGAAGCGAGGCATTGCGCCTTCTGCTAAAATTTGGTTTCGAAAATCGCAACTACAACAATATAAGCCTGCACGTCTACTCGTTTAACGAGCGTGCGATTGCTTGCTACGAAAAAGTAGGGTTTAAACGCAACGGCATTTGTCGCCAAGCCATAATCCGAGGGAACAAAAAATATGATTTGTATTATATGGACATTTTGGCAGAAGAATATTTTACAGCAAATGAGGTGGTTTAAATGAAGGTAGGAGTACGCGCACATGATTTTGGGCGGCAGCCTGTGGCTTCGCTTGCCGCGAATATAAGGGAAGCAGGCTTCGAATGCGTTCAGCTTGCGCCCACAAAGGCTATCGAGGGTATCGGAAGCTTTGCGGATATAAATTTAGGCCATTTGGATGAAGCTTTAGAAGCTTTTTCCCGCCAAAACCTTGAGATTACCGTGCTTGGCTGCTATATCGAGCCATCGGTGACGGATAACGAGCAGCGGCTTAAAAATGTAGAAATCTTCCGCCAAAACATCACCAATGCAAAAAGGCTGGGCATAAAAATCGTGGGGACAGAAACCACAAACATGGACATAAACACCCCAACCGCCGAGCGAGAAAAAATCTACGCGCTGTTGAAAGACAGCGTTCTTCGCATGGTAGAGCAAGCCGAAAAAGAGAATGTATTTGTAGGCATAGAGCCTGTGGCGGAGCATACGTTAAACACGCCGCAGCTTACCCGACGCCTACTCGACGAGGTAAAGTCCGACAAATTAAAAATCATTTTCGACCCGGTAAATTTGGTTTTGCCGTCTACGCTGTTTGAGCAGGACAAAATTTTTAACGAATTATTTACACTTTGCGGAGAGGAAATCGTTGCGGTGCATATTAAAGACATCGAGATAGAGTACAACGAAAAAATGTGGCGCGAGATTGGCAAGGGCGCGATTAATTATTCATTAATCATGCCTTGGCTGCATAAGAATAAGCCCGATATCAGCATTCTGCGCGAGGGCGTTAAACCGGAAAGCTATGCCCGTGATTTGACTGTGATGAAGGGATGGGTGGCAAATGTATAAGCGGATAATTGCGGCGGTGCTTATCGTCGCGCTTTTGGTGGGTAGTTACTTTGTTGCGGTATCGGGCTGGGGCGTGCCTTGTCCTGTGCGTGAGTTGTATTCGTCTTTTTTGCAGAATTATTCCGATATTCCCGATATACGCTTTAGCGAGAATTTCCGCGACAACGGTGTTTCGCAGGCGTGGTTGATTGATTTTAATAACGACGGTATCGACGAGCTTATGTTTACCGTTGTTGGTGAGTATGGCTTTGTTGTGACATATTATGTTTATTCGTATGCGGAGTCATTCACCGTAAACGGAGACAGCATTTTTGGGCTGCGTCGGTGGTTTACGGGAGAATCCACTCCCTTTAGCACAGGGCCAAATGTGTTTAATATCGCGACCTCCAAAAGCGGCGAGGTCTTTTTACACGAGACTAGCGGGCATATCAGCGGTGGACGTTGTTATTTTCATTCCTTCGCGGAGGGCGAAAGCTTTATCGCGCTTAGCCGCCACTTTGTTCTAATGCATGGCGACGGGTACGAGGTGCATTATTTTGTAAACGACAGCCGCGTAGATGAGGCGGCATTCGAAAACGCGCCCGCATATTATCTTGGTATTATTTCATCGGTATGGCCGGGAGAAAGCCCCGCCGCCGAATTATTCCAATAGGAGGTCTTAAAATGAAACTAGACATCAGGTATGCAAACCATCCCGACGACGTAAAAAAATACACAACGGAGGAGCTACGCAAGCATTTTTTGATTGAACGGGTGTTTGTTGCGGACGAGGTGGAGTTAGTTTATTCGCATATAGACCGCATTATCGTGGGCGGAATCAATCCCGTTAAAAAGAAGCTAACACTCACGGCCGGTAAGGAAATGGGCGTGGATACCTTTTTCGAGCGGCGCGAGGGCGGCATTATTAACATCGGCGGAAAAGGAGTAATTACGCTGGACGGTAAGGCGTTTACCTTGGATAAACAAGACGGCTTGTACATCGGCATGGGCGTTAAGGAGATTTCCTTCGAAGCCTCGGACGCCGCCTTGTCACCTAAATTTTATTTTAATTCCGCACCCGCACATGCGGCACATCCAAGTACGCTTATCACATTGGCGGACGCAAAAAAAGTTCACCTTGGCAGCAGCGAGACTTCCAATAAACGCACAATCAACCAGTACGTCCACCCCGACGTGGTAAAATCCTGCCAGCTAGTCATGGGAATGACCGCCCTCGACGTAGGCAGCGTTTGGAACACAATGCCGAGCCACACCCACGAACGCCGCATGGAGGCGTATTTCTATTTCGATATGGAAGCCGACACAAGGGTCGTCCACCTAATGGGGCAGCCTACCGAGACACGGCATATTTTTATGAGCAATGAGCAGGCGGTGCTTTCTCCGAGTTGGTCTATCCACTCCGGCGTAGGCACGGGAAAATACACGTTTATCTGGGGAATGTGCGGCGAAAATATTACCTTCACGGACATGGACCACATCGCCATGGGCGACTTGAAATAAGGAGGAAGTTACAATGTATGACATGAAATCATTCCGCATAGATGGCAAAATTGCAATGGTGACAGGTGGCTCGTACGGTATCGGGCTTTCGATGGCACTTGCGCTGGCAGGTGCGGGCGCGAAAATCGTATTTAACGATATTAACCAAGAACTCGTGGACCGAGGTCTGGCCGCCTACAAAGAAGCAGGCGTAGAAGCCTACGGCATAGTATGCGACGTAACCGACGAGACCGCCGCAACCGCCGCAATCAAAAAAATCCGCGAGGATGTAGGCGTAGTGGACATTTTGGTAAACAACGCAGGCATAATAATGCGTAAGCCCATGCTGGAAATGTCCGCCGACGAGTTCCGCAAAGTAATAGACATAGACCTAAACGGCCCGTTTATCATGGCAAAAGCCGTCCTACCCGGAATGCTGGAAAAAGGCGCGGGCAAAATAATAAACATCTGCTCCATGATGAGCGAGCTGGGTCGCGAAACGGTATCAAGCTACGCCGCAGCAAAAGGCGGACTAAAAATGCTGACAAAAAATATCTGCTCCGAGTTTGGCGGCGCAAACATCCAGTGCAACGGAATAGGCCCCGGCTACATCGCCACCCCACAAACCGCCCCCCTCCGCGAAAAGCAACCCGACGGCAGCCCACACCCCTTCGATTCCTTCATAATAGCAAAAACCCCCGCGCAGCGTTGGGGCAAACCCGAAGACCTGCAAGGGCCTGCTGTTTTCCTCGCGTCGCCCGCTTCGGATTTTGTTAACGGGCATATCCTTTATGTAGATGGCGGCATTCTGGCTTATATCGGAAAGCAGCCATAGACTAACAAAACTTAACCAACCAACTTAACCGTACCCTCACCGAGCAAATTTTCCATAGCGGCAGTCAACGCCCCGCTTGGTGTCACCCAAAACGCACTATTAGCCAAAAATTTCTTATTCATGGCCTCGTTGTAAATCATCACGCGTGTTTCTCCGGGGAAGGCGGCGAGGGTATCGGTTATGCTTTTAAGCGAAACCGTCTTCGCCTTGGGAACTTTAAGCCAAAAGGTTGGCAATTTCTGCGTCGTTGATGTTTTTGGCGGAACCTCTCCACCCCTTGTATTTCCTATCACGGGGGGCATTTCTTCATAGAATAAAAAGTCATGCGCTACGAGCTTTGTGGCTTCTTCTTCGCGCGCGCTTACTCGGCCTTGGATTACCAAAACCTGGTCTTCCTGCAACCGCGCCCCAAACTTCTCGTATATCTTAGAAAACACCATCACCTCAACCGCGCCATACATATCCTCCACAGTCAAAAAGCAGAAGGGCTTGTTGTCGGCCTTGGTGTACTTTACGCTTTTTGCGGTGATGATTCCGCCGTATTTTACGCTATCGCCGTCGTTGATAGCTTCCGTAAAATCATTGCCCTCCTCGGCTTCGGCAAAGGCCACACTTGTCACCGTCGCGTGCGGGCGTATCGTCTCCTCGTACTCGGCAAGCGGATGGCCGCTTACATACACACCAAGCAAGGTCTTCTCGTCGAGCAGTCGCAAGCGTTTCGGAAACTCCGCCATATCGGGCAGCTCGTCCGTGTCGGGGGCATCATCGACGGGGCTGTCATCCATATCAAAAAGCGAAAGCTGCCCCTGCAAAGTATTTTTCTTTTGCAGCGCAAGCCCCGTCTGGATATCCTGATAAACCGCGATATACTGCGCCCGCTTCCCACCCAGAGAATCAAACGCCCCCGCACGTATCAGGCTTTCCAAGCAACGCTTGTTAACGTCGTTGCTGTCGGATAGCCGCTTAATAAAATCGGCAATACCCTTGTATTTGCCATTCTCCTCGCGCTCCCGTACCAAGGCCTCTACCGCCCCGCGTCCCACATTTTTAATAGAAGAAAGCCCAAATCGAATATTCTCGCCGTCCACACTAAACGCCCCAAAGCCCTCATTAACATCAGGCGGCAAAAGGGTAATCCCCATCTTTTTGCACTCGTGAATATACTGCGCAACCTTTGCACTGGCGTCCATTACACTCGTCATCATCGCCGCCATAAACTCCACGGGATGATAGCATTTCAAAAAAGCGGTCTGATAACCTACCACAGCATAACAAGCCGCGTGCGATTTATTAAACGCATACGCCGCAAACTTATCCATCGCGTCAAAAATCTCACCCGCTACCTTCTCGGGAATCCCATTTTTTACACAGCCGGGTACGCCGTCTTTTTCCAAGCCATGGATAAAATTTCGGCGTTCTTCGGCCATTACATCGGCCTTTTTCTTGGACATTGCGCGACGCATAAGGTCGCTTCGCCCAAGACTGTACCCCGCCAAATCCCGCACAATCTGCATTACCTGCTCCTGATAAACAATACAGCCATACGTCGCCTCCAAAATCGGCTTTAGCGACGGGTGCATATACTGAATCTTAGCAGGATTACGCTTACCCTTAATATACTGCGGGATAAAATCCATAGGCCCCGGCCGATAAAGCGAAATCCCCGCCGTCAAATCCTCCAAGCTCTGCGGCTGCAAGTCACGCATAAACGAAGTCATTCCGCCGCTTTCCAACTGAAAAACCCCACTCGTCTTGCCCGCAGAAATCATCTCATAAACCTTAGGGTCGTCATAGCCATAAGGCCAGTTATGCACATCAATTTCGATTCCCTTGCCGCGCTTTACTTCTTCTGCCGCAATCCGCAGCACGGTAAGCGTACGCAGCCCAAGAAAGTCCATCTTCAGCAAGCCTAATTCTTCACAAGTCCCCATAGGAAACTGCGTGGTAACAACCCCATCATTAAGATTAAGCGGAACATAATCAATAACAGGCTTGTCGCAAATAACAACCCCCGCAGCATGAGTGCCCGCGTGACGCGAAAGCCCCTCCAGCCTAAGGCTCATATCCAGCAGCTTATGCGTATCCTCCTCCTCGTCATAAGCAGCTTTAAGCTCGGGGTTTACCTGCAACGCCCGGGTCAAGGTCATCCCAAGGTCACCCGGAATCATCTTTGCCACGCGGTCAACATCGGAATAAGGCATAGCAAGCGCGCGCCCAACATCCCGCGTAACAGCCTTAGCCTTCATAGTCCCGAACGTAATAATTTGCGCAACATGGTCTGCCCCGTATTTTTCGATTACATAGTCAATAACTTCCTGCCGCCGCTCGTAGCAAAAATCAATATCAAAGTCGGGCATAGAAACCCGCTCAGGATTCAAAAATCGCTCAAAAAGCAAATTATACGGAATCGGGTCAACATCCGTAATCCGCAGCACATAAGCCACAATACTACCCGCGCCCGACCCACGCCCCGGCCCTACCATAATCAAATTTTCTCGCGCATATCGGATAAAATCCCACACAATCAAAAAATACTCCACAAAGCCCATATCACGGATAACGCCCAATTCAAAATCCAACCGCTCGTGATAAGGCGTCAGGTCGTCAACCTTATCCGCATATCGGCTCTCCAGCCCCGCCCTGCACTGCATTTGCAAATATTCAAAGGACCCGACACCATCAGGCACAACAAAAACAGGCAGCTTATACTCATTAAATTTAATCTCGATATTGCACCTGTCGGCAATCAGCTTAGTATTTTCCAAAGCCTGCGGAACATGCGAAAAATGCGCATACATTTCCTCGGGCGTCTTTAGATAAAACTGGTCTGTACTCATGCTCATACGCTTCTCATCCTGCACGGTTTTCCCCGTCTGCACGCAAAGCAAAATATCCTGCGCCTCCGCGTCGTTTTTATCAATATAATGCACATCGTTAGTAGCAACAAGCGGCAAGCCCGTCTCATTAGCCAGCCTAATCAACAAATTATTAGCCTGCGTCTGCTCGGGAATCCCATTCTCCTGTATCTCCAAAAAGAAATTCCCCTCGCCAAAAATCTCGCTGTAAAGCAAAGCCTTCTCCTTACCGGCCTCATACCCATGAGAAAGAAGCGGACCGGCCACCACCCCGCTAATACAAGCACTAAGCGCGATAATCCCCTTAGAATACTCCCGCAAAATCTCAACATCCACCCGCGGCTTATAATAAAACCCCTCCGTAAAGCCAAGCGACACAAGCTTAATAAGATTACGATACCCCTCCATATTCTCCGCCAAAAGCACCAAGTGATGATAAGTACCATCCTCCCGTCGCTCCTTAACAAAACGCGAACCGGGCGCGACATAAACCTCGCACCCCAAAATCGGTTTAATCCCTTCTCGCTCACAGGCCTTATAAAAATCAATAGCCCCATACATAACCCCATGGTCGGTAATAGCCAAAGAATCCATACCCATCTCCCGAGTACGCCGCGCCAACTCACCAATCTTAGCCGCACCATCCAGCAAACTATACTCCGTATGAACATGTAAATGCGTGAAGGCCTGCATGAGAAACCACTCCTATGTAAATAAGGTATATGTTATTATACCTCCAAAAAGGAGCCAGGACAATGATTAGCATAAGCCACATAACATTAACAGTACGAGACTTGGAACATTCCTCGGAATTCTACAAAAAAATATTCCAAGCCAAAGAAATCTACAGCAGCGGAGAAAACACCTTCTCCATAGCAAAAGAAAAATTCTTCCTAATCGGAGAAATATGGCTATGCCTAATGCAAGGCGAACAAACCATCCCCCGCACCTACAACCACATAGCCTTCCAAATAAAAGAAAGCGACCTAAACACCTACGCCGCAAAAATAAAACAAGCAGGCGCAGAAATAAAACCCACCCGCCCCCGCATCCCCGGAGAAGGCCGCTCCATATATTTCTACGACCTCGACAACCACCTTTTCGAACTACACACAGGAACCCTCCAAGAAAGACTGGCCGCCTACTCCACACACAATAATATGTAAGTTTCATGTTTACACTTAGGAAATTTTACAAATTATGTTAGTATATCAATAAAGAAAGGGAGATTATTATGGATATACGATGGTTACAAAGATTTCAAAATTTTAAACGAGCATTTGAGCTTTTGCGTAAGCCGCTAAAAAACACAGAAGTCGAGCAGCTTTCCGATTTGGAACAAGAAGGCTTAATACAGCGTTTTGAATACACCTACGAGCTTACATGGAAAGTTTTTAAGGACTACCTGGAATATAGCGGCACAACCATAACCGAAGCAACTCCACGCAAAATAATAAAAGAGTGCGCAGCATTAGGCATATTTGACGAAGCCGGTATCAACGGCGACACATATCTAAACATGCTGCTAACCCGAAACGAACTCTCGCACGTTTATGATTCTGCAATTTTTTTAGACTCACTCAAAAAAATAAAAAACTCATATCTGCATGAGTTGGAAAAACAATATCAATTCTTTCTAAAAAAGGAGCAACAACCCAATGATTGATTTTGCCCCCATACGCGCCGTGTTGGAAAACCACACATGTATAAAAAAAGCCGTGCTTTTTGGCTCACGGGCGATGGGCACACATAAAAAATACTCGGACATAGACATAGCCCTCTTCGGTGAATTCAAATCCAACCAAGTAGCCCAAATAGCCGAAGAGCTGGAAGAACTCCCCATTATTCAGAAATTTGACGTAGTAGCATACGAGGGCATAACCAACCCCGACCTGCGTGACCATATAAACAGGGTCGGGCAGACTATTTTTGAGAAACTTTAACAAGCTTGATTTAGGAAGTATATTATATCGTTGGTGTAAAACAAGAAAAAGCATTGAGCTTCGACTCAACGCTTTTTTGTGGCATACAAATTTTGTTAATAAAGCATTGCGTCAGCGAAGCCTATATTTACACCGGGGGACCCCACAGGTCGTGTTATTTCAATCCGTAATGTTGAAACTCCTGTTACATCTATTGAAATTTCAGTAGGACGAAAATCAGCATTTACAGAAAAAGAGGTTATTTCTACTCCATCCCCAATAAAGCGAATAGTTCTAGACATATTGCCGGAGCCATCAATCCTACCAATAACGCCTGTAAGTTTGTTGTAGCGTCTGTTTAAGTCATGGTGCGACCAACCTTCAAAGCCAAATCCCCCCATGCTTTGTACTATAACGTTAGTAAAAGTTTCTCCTCGCATAGTTTCTTGTTGGGCAAGCACAAACATACTATTACCATAACATCTTTCAAACCAAGGCGCGGCCTCCATCAAGGCTACACCCATCGGAGCGGCGGGGGGTTGCGGTGTTTGTTCAACTACAGACGCGGTAGTCGGGGTACTCAAGTATGCAGTAGATGTAGCCCCATCCCACCGCAAATCCAATCCCAATGCGTCAGCAATACCCCTTACTGGCAAAAACGTCCTTCCACCCGATGTAAACGGTCTCATATCGTCAGAAAAATCTTGCCGAACGCCATCCACGACTACATTTACCCCATAAGTAATTTCAATTGTCCGTGTTGCAGTCGCAAATATATTCACTGCACCTAAAATTAGACTTGCTAGCAAAACACCTACAATTAACCCTTGAAAACGTTGCTTCATAAAAACTCACATTCCTTTCATTTTTTCTCTAAAATCTACGCAATAAAATCAAGTTCAACAAGCTCGATTATTATGGTGTTGGACAAGCCAAACATTGATAAAAAGAAATTTTTTGGTCTGCCTGCTATTTGGTATGTTTTGCATTTTTTTGGGTCTATTCTGACTATGCCGTGCAGTTTATACCCAAATCCTTTTGCCAGTATTTCAACTTCAGTCGGCTCTTTGAGATAAAATCTCGCAATTTCAGCACTAGTGCCTTTCCATAGTTCTACGTTGGTTGCGGTGTCTTTAATTGTGTATTTTATCCGATTAGCAACCGCTTGCGAGCCTACGCTACCGTCATCTGCTTTCTTGTCCATCATCTTAATTCGTATCTCGCCGTCCGTCCGCAAACTTGCAATAGGAAAGGAGCACTTGGCGCATGTTTGCGCCATATCGGAAACTTCCACGCTACACTCGGGGCAATTAATCATTGCCATTTCATCACCTCCTTTCGCGTTAGTCATCTTTGGAATAATATATCGCAATTTCAATGATAAAGTCAAGCATAAATAGTTATCATTGGGATAGGGTGGTTGTGGTAGTGAAAATATACAAATACGATGGAAAGTGTAATATATCAGGCTCTGCAATACGAAAAGAACGCGAGCTTTTGCGTCTTTCTCAAGAACAACTTGCGGCAAAAATACAGTTGGAAGGTATAAACCTCAACCAAAAAGCCATTAGCAGGATAGAATCAGGAGCGCGAGTGATAGCAGACTATGAATTACGAGGCATTGCAAAAGTATTAAACGTGACTGCATGTACTTTGTTGGGTGAATAATAAAACACACAAAAGCCCGTTCATGTAAAACGTGAACGGGCTTTATAGTATAGACTTTTGCCAAGGTAATGGGTTTTGTTCACTTTCTTCGTCGGGTACTTCCAATGTCGTCGTTTTTAGTTGCACATTCCTTCTTTTGTGTTCAATGACTTCTTTGCATGAGGCTATTAAATCATCAAATAATTCTGTATCCATGGATTATTCCTCCTTGATTTCAGTATACATAAAAAAGCCCGCTCATGCAAAAACATAAGCGAGCTTTCCATTATATCATCCCAAAACGTCAAAGTTTGGGTCAAGCCTTTTTAAAGGCTTGCAGGGTTTGGGACAGCGTCCCAAGGTTTTAAACTAATCAAACTTCTCTCCAGCCAACGCACTCTGCGCAGCAGACAATCTAGCAATCGGCACACGGAATGGAGAACAAGATACATAATCCAAACCAACTTTATGGCAGAAGCCGATGCTGCTTGGCTCGCCACCATGCTCACCGCAGATACCGATTTTTAGTTTCGGGCGTGCGCTGCGGCCTTTTTCTATTGCTATTTTCATTAGTGAGCCTACGCCTGTTTGGTCGAGGCGTGCGGTTGGGTCGCCCTCGTAGATGTTGTTGTCGATGTAGTCTTTGAGGATACGGCCGGCGTCGTCGCGAGACAAACCGTAGGTCATCTGTGTGAGGTCGTTTGTGCCGAATGAGAAGAACTCTACAACGCCTGCGATATCGTCTGCGATTAGGCAAGCGCGTGGAATTTCAATCATCGTGCCGATTTGGTAAGAGAGTTCTACACCGGCGGCGGCAACGAGTTCTTTTGCTTTTTTCTCTATGATGTCTTTAACAAAGCGGGTTTCTTTGAGGTCGCCCACCAGCGGAATCATAATTTCGGGCTTAATATCGTAGCCTTTGGATTTTTTCACTTCCAAGGCGGCTTCGATGATTGCGCGGGTTTGCATTTCTGCGATTTCCGGGTAAGAAACAGCAAGACGGCAGCCGCGGTGACCCATCATCGGGTTAAGCTCGTGCAGGGAGTCTGCGCGTTCTTTTACCTGTGCAACGGTTTTGCCCATGTCTTTTGCAAGGCCGGCAAAGTCTTCTTCTTTGGTTGGCATAAATTCATGCAGCGGCGGGTCGAGAAGACGAATCGTTACAGGAAGGTCTTTCATAACTTCGTAAATGCCGATGAAGTCTTTCTTTTGGAAAGGAAGCAACTCGTCCAAAGCCGCACGGCGGTCTGCTTCTGCATCCGCAAGAATCATCTTGCGCATTTTGGGAATCCTGTCCGCGTCAAAGAACATATGCTCTGTACGGCAAAGGCCGATACCAACTGCGCCAAACTCCAACGCCTTTGTAGCGTCTTTCGGAGAATCCGCATTGGCGCGTACACCCATTTTACCGGGTACAGCTTCTACCCAAGACATAAATGTGCCAAAGTTACCGGCGATTTCTGCAGGAACTGTGGGGATGTCGCCTTTGTAAATTTTACCGGTAGAGCCATCAAGGGAGATATAATCGCCTTCTTTGATGGTTTCGCCGCCGAGGGTAAATTCTTTTTTGCCAAATTTGATATCTTCGCAGCCGGAAACACAGCATGTACCCATACCGCGAGCAACTACTGCGGCGTGGCTTGTGTTACCGCCTTTTGCGGTGAGGATACCTTTGGAAACTTCCATACCCATGATGTCGTCGGGAGAAGTCTCGGGACGTACAAGGATAACGCGCTCGCCGCGGTCGTTAAATGCAACGGCTGCTTCTTGTGCGGTAAAGTAAACTTTACCTGCGGCAGCACCGGGAGAAGCGGGAAGAGCCGTACCGATAACTTTACCTGCGGCAAGGGCTTTTTGGTCAAACATCGGGTGAAGAAGCTGGTCAAGCGCACGTGGGTCAACTTGGCGGATGGCTTCTTCTTTTGTAACGATACCTTCCGCAACAAGGTCAACCGCGAATTGCAGAGCAGCTTGTGCCGTACATTTACCGTTACGTGTTTGCAGGATAAAGAGTTTGCCGTTTTCGATGGTAAACTCCATATCTTGGATATATTTGTAGTGTTTTTCCAACTTGCGGGCGATATCAAGGAATTCTTGGAAGCATTTTGGAGAATCCTTCTCGAGTTCCATGAAATCTTTTGGTGTACGAACACCCGCAACTACGTCCTCACCTTGAGCGTTCATCAGGTATTCGCCGTAGATTGCGTTTTTACCGGAGGCAGGGTCGCGTGTAAACACTACGCCTGTGCCGGAGGTTTCGCCCATATTGCCGTAAACCATTTCTTGCACGTTTACAGCAGTACCCCAATCGTAGGGTATGTCGTGCATACGACGATAAATGAATGCACGCTCGTTATCCCAAGATTGGAATACGGCTGTGATTGCGCCGTAAAGCTGCTCTTTTGCGTCGGTTGGGAAATCTTTGCCTTGGTCGTCGCGGTAGATTTTTTTGAAGATGTTAACGACTTCTTTCCAGTCTGCGGCGGTCATGTTTTCGTCGGAAGCATAACCTTTGCCTTGCTTGTATTTGTCAAGCGCGTGTTCGAAATCATGTTTGGAAACGCCGATAACAACGTCCGCAAACATCATAATAAAACGACGGTAAGAGTCGTAAGCAAAGCGGTCGCCTGCTGATGCCGCAAGGCCTGCGGCAACATCATCGTTGATACCGAGGTTAAGAACGGTATCCATCATGCCCGGCATAGAAGCACGTGCGCCCGAACGTACGGACACAAGCAGCGGATTTTTGGTATCACCAAATTTTTTGCCGCTGGAAGCCTCGAGCTGTGAAATACAATCGTCAATTTGACGCTTAATATCGTCAGACATAACCTTGCCTGAAGAGTTGTAAAGCGTACAAGCTTCGGTTGTAACGATAAAACCGTTTGGTACAGGAATGCCCATGTTTGTCATTTCTGCAAGGTTAGCACCTTTGCCGCCCAGAAGGTTTCTCATCGTGGAGTTACCCTCTTTGAACATGTAAACGTATTTAATACTCATGTTCCATCTCCTTTTCTATTTAAGTAGGGGCTCTGCCCCTACTACCCCGCCGCTACAGCGGGGAAGCCCCGCTTCCGCTTCCTCGCTTCGCTACGGTAAGGCCGTTGGCCTTATTATTTGAGTGTCGCTTTCGCGCCTACTTCAGCGAGCTTTTTGACGATTTCGTCGGCTTCTGCTTTTGGTGTGGCTTCTTTCATAATTTTTGGTGCGCCGTCTACCATTTCTTTGGCTTCTTTGAGGCCTAGTCCTGTGATTTCGCGCACGATTTTGATTACTTTGATTTTTTCTCCGCCTACTTCTGTAAGCTCGATGTCAAAGTCGGTTTTTTCTTCTGCTGCTTCTCCGCCGCCTGCTGCTGCGGGGCCTGCAACCATTACGCCTGCTGCTGCACTTACGCCAAACTCTTCTTCGGCTGCTTTTACAAGGTCGTTAAGTTCCAATACTGATAAGCCTTTTACGGCTTCAATAATTTCTGCTACTGATAATTTAGCCATTTTAATTAGTCTCCTTAAATTTTAGATTATTCTGCTGCTGCATTTTTTTCAGCAATTTGATTAATAACACGTGCAAAGCTTGACATTGGCGATTTGAATGAGCCAAGAAGCTTGGACAAAAGCACCTCGCGTGATGGAATATCTGCGATAGCTTTGGTTTTTGCGGCGTCATAAACTTCGCCGTCAATAGCACTCGCTTTAAATTCCAAAGCGGGCATACCCTTTAGGTTTTTGGAAATAACCGCAGCCGCAGCCGTTGCGTCGTCATAAGAAAACGCCACCGCTGTAGGGCCGGCAAGATAATCCTTTAACCCCGCGAAATCTGTACCCTCGATTGCGAAGTTAATCATAGAGTTTTTGTACACTTTATAATCAACGCCACCAGCCTTACGCAAAGCCTTACGAAGCGCGGTATCCTGGGCAACCGTAAGCCCGCGTGCATTAACAAGCACCACAGATTTTGTACGAGAAAGTCTCTCTTTTATCTCGTCAACCACAACCTCTTTTGCCTTACGGTTTTTTTCCAGATTTTTTGAAATCTCTGCCATGTAATTTCACCTCCTTTTAACCGGCCTTAGGCCATCTAAATCGTTGGGGCAATATAAAAAGCCCCAGACATGGAAACACCATAGTCTCGGGCTTAAAAATCCACAATAAACACGAGCCTCGGTAGGATTTATGCAGCCAAGCACAGCTTGCTCGACATTGCACCTACTTTCTATGGCTAATACATTATATTTTCACAAATAAAAAATGTCAACAATAAAACACGCACTCACTTTCGTGAGTGCGCGCAATGTTAAAGTTTGGGTGAAGCCTTTTCAAAGGCTTCCGGGGCGTTGGGGCAGAGCCCCAAGGTCTTACGGTTTTAATCTTCACATACCGGAATCCTGCATAATAATATCCACCATGCTCATTAGCTCGCCCATATTTATGTGACCCTGCGGCTCAAGCGGGCCTGTTATGAATCCGAGGTCTGCTGCTACGCGCATGTTGCGATGGGTTGTGGGGGAAGTGTTTTGGATACCGGGTACGGATGCCGCAGGTGTCATTGGTGTGAGGATTTGTCGTGTGCGGTTTTCGTACAGCCGTACCATTATGTCTATGGCGTCCTCGCGGGTTAGGTTGGCGGGCGCAAGGAGGCGTGCGTTTGTGAGGGAGCGTGTGTCTGCGGCGGATAGGTTTGCGCCCAGGGTTACGGAGGTGCGGTTATTTACTATGGCGTTTACGATGTTGTTAAATTCGTTGGCGGATACTTGGTGATTGGGGTTAAAGGCTTGCATGTCGGTGATGGTTAGGCGCGAGGTAACGCGTTGCATTGCGTGGTTTGAAGGATGAGCCACCTGTGTCGCTTGGGGTGTGTTTCGTGTGATTGCGGCAAAGGTGGTAGGCGCGCTTATTGTGGAAGAAAGCGAATTTGTCGCAAAGTTTAAAGCACCTTGGGTATCGCGCCATGTGGCGGCATTTGTGTCATTCACAAATAAGCCCGTGCTAAGCCCCTCGGGTGTGGTGAATCGTTCTACGGGCAGGACTACCTGAACAGGCCGCGCAAAAGTGGTGAGAATTTCCGAGCGACTTGGTGTGGCGGCGCGTATAGAAAAACGCTGAGGCACGGTAGCGAATTCTGTGTTGGGGGTAAGCGGCGGCATACCTGTCATTACGTTGTTGACTGTGATGTGGTGGTAT
>WQRQ01000003.1 GCA_009786685.1 Defluviitaleaceae bacterium | reverse complement strand
GTCAAAGTTTGGGTCAAGCCTTTTTAAAGGCTTGTGGGGCTTGGGGCAAAGCCCCAAGGTTTTGATTCTAATGCTTCTCACAGGTTTTACATATCCCTAAAAATGTGACGTTGCAGTCTGTTATGTCGAATTCTGTGGAGGGGCCGAGGCTTTCGAGGACGGCTTTGGAGTGGTCGCCCTGGACGTCGTGTACGCGGCGGCATTTTTCGCAGATTAGGTGATGGTGTTTGTGGCAGTTGTGGTCGTAGTGGGCCGCGCCGTGGAATGTGCCTATGTTTATGAGGTCGCCGGTTTCTGTTAGGTGGTGTAGGTTGCGGTATATTGTGGCTTTGCTTATGGTGGGGTGCTTTAGGGTGATGTGGGAGAATACTTGGTCGGCTGTGGCGTGGATGTTTAGGTCGCAGACGGCTTCGTAGACTAGTTTTTTTTGGATTGTGTTTCTCATGGGAAGTACCTTTGCAGGAGGCCTTGGAAGGCCTTGCCGTGGCGGGCTTCGTCTTTGCACATCTCGTGGACGGTGTCGTGGACGGCGTCTAGGTTTTGGGCTTTGGCCTTTGCTGCCAGGTCTAGTTTGCCTTGGGTTGCGCCGTGCTCTGCCAAGACGCGGAGTTGTAGGTTTTTCTTGGTTGAAGGGGTTACTACTTCGCCCAGGAGTTCTGCAAATTTTGCTGCGTGTTCGGCTTCTTCGTAGGCGATTTTTGTGTAGGCGTTGGCTATTTGGGGTAGGCCTTCGCGGTCGGCTTGGCGTGCCATGGCTAGGTACATGCCGACTTCCGTGCACTCGCCCAAGAAGTTTTGGCGTAGGGCTTCTTTGATGTCGGTGGGGGCGTCTTTTGCTGCGCCGATTTTATGCTCGTCTGCGTAGGCCATAGGGGCGGATTGTTGCGAGAAGCTTGTGGCGGGGGCTTTGCAGAGTGGGCATATGAAGTCGGCGGGCAGAGCCGCACCGTCGTATACGTAGCCGCATACATTGCAGGAGAAGCCGCTGCCTGTGGGCTTTGGCTTGATGTTTTTTTGATAGTAGCTGTAGGTGACGCTGTCTGCGTCGGAGAGGACGGCAGAATCGGTGAGTACGCCCGAAAACATTGTGTGTGTGCCAAAGTCTACCGAGCCTGTAACGTCGAAGGACATGTAGGCGTTTGTGTGGTTTTTTAGGTAGATAAGGCCGTTTTTGCTGCGCTCTGTGGCTGTTAGGCCTTCGAATTTATCGACATCGCGCCCGGATTGGAAGCCAAAGCGGCTGAAGATATCTTCGAATGGAGCGGAGTTTGTAAGCACCGATACGTTGAATTTTTTTGTGTTTTTTATCATGTCGTGGGTAGCATTTTCTTTGTTGATATTTGCTACGCAGATAATCGGTGATACGCTTGTTACTTGGGAAAACGCGTCTATTATGCAGGCGTTGTCTTTTCCGTTTTCGTTTACGGATACTACGTACAGGCCGTAGCTTATTTTAAACAGCGCGTCCATTAAAAATACCTGTCCAACAGGCCTTGGAAGGCCTTGCCGTGGCGTGCCTCGTCTTTGCACATCTCGTGGACGGTGTCGTGGATGGCGTCCAGGTTTTGCTCTTTTGCTTTGCGGGCGAGGTCCAGCTTGCCTTGGGTTGCGCCGTGTTCTGCCATTACTCGCATTTCGAGATTCTTTTTGGTGGACGGGTCTACCACGTCGCCCAGTAGCTCCGCAAATTTTGCTGCGTGTTCGGCTTCTTCAAATGCTATGCGCTTGTAGGCCTCGGCTACCTCGGGGTAGCCTTCGCGGTCGGCTTGGCGGCTCATGGCCAGATACATGCCTACCTCGGTGCATTCGCCCATAAAGTTTTGGCGCAGGCCTTCGATTATTTCTTTGTCTACGCCTTTTGCCACGCCTATGCGATGTTCGTCGGCGTATTGCAGGCCTTTGCCGTCGGACTCTGTAAATTTGTCGGCGGGTGCTTGACATTGTGGGCATTTTTCCGGTGCTGCGTCGCCTTCGTGGCAGTAGCCGCAGATTGTGCAGATGAATTTTTTCATTACTAAACATCTCCCTTATAATATAGATTTGTTATTGATAATCGGTATTATATAGGTGAAAATTTTCTTTGTCAAGAAAAGGTAATGACAAATTGCAAGAATTTGTCCAATGGCGTATAATAGGCACTGTGAAAAAAAATCCTAATCAAAAGGAAGATATAAATGAAAGAAAAACTAGAAGCAATCCTAAAAAACGGTACAGAAAAAATCTCCGCTTCCGTCACCCTAACCGCGTTGCAAGAAATAAAAGCCGCCCTAATAGGCAAAACAGGCGAAATCACAGAAATCCTAAAACAAGTACCCAAGCTCGACCCCACCATCCGTCCGGAAATCGGCCGTGCAGCAAACCAAATAAAGCAGCAGCTAACCGCCCTGATAGAATCCCGCACGGAAGAAATCCAACTAAAGGCCTCGGAAATCTCTACAGACTTCGACTTTACAGTCCCGGGCATTCTGCCGCCTGCGGGTGGCCTGCACCCCATCACACAAATGTGCTACGACCTAAACGACGCATTCCGCTCCATGGGTTTCGAAATCTTCCAAGAAAGCGACATCTCCAGCGAGCTATACTGCTTCGATAACCTAAACTTTCCTCCCGAGCACCCCGCTCGAGAAAATATGGACACCTACTGGCTGGCCGGCCACGACACCGGCACAGGCGGTGGCCGCTTATGCCTTCGGCCGCACCTCACGGGCGCGAGCGTTCGCTACATGCAAACCCACAAGCCGCCCTACCGCTTCGTATACCCCGGCCGCTGCTACCGTAACGAATCCACAGACGCACGCCACGAACGCGCTTTCTTCCAATACGAAGCACTCATCGTTGACACCGATTTCAAATTTGCCTCGGGCATGATTATGATAAAAACCATCCTCTCCAAAGTCTTCGGACGCGACGTTCCCATACGTATGCGTGTCGGCTTCTTCCCCTTCGTAGAGCCGGGCTTCGAAATAGACATGGGCTGCCTCGTATGTGACCAAAAAGGCTGCTCCGTATGCAAACAAGTCGGCTGGATAGAGGTTATGCCCGGTGGCTCACCACACCCAAACGTCCTGCGCGCCGCAAACCTCGACCCCGCCCAATACACAGGCTTCTACGTAAACATAGGCCTTGACCGCCTCGTAATGATGAGATACGGCATAGACGATGTACGGTTACTGCGCAGCGGTGATTTGAGATTTTTGGAACAATTTGTGTAAGGGCAAGACCTTGGGGTTTCACCCCAAGCCCCACAAGGGGACGCAGTCCCCTTGACCCCATCATTTACGCATGACATTTATAAAGGAGTAAAATTTAATGAAAATTTCTATGAATTGGATACGAGAGTATGTGGATTTGCCTAGCGAGCTTACCATTGAGAAGATGGCTTACGACCTTACTATGGCTACTGTGGAGGTTGAGGGGTGGGAGGATATTGCCTCGCAATTCGACAAAATTACTGTTGGGCTTGTGTTAAAACTTGAGAAGCACCCTAATGCCGATAAGTTGACTTTGTGTCAGGTGGATATTGGCGGCGAGGTTAAGGAAATTGTGTGCGGCGGTACAAATTTGCGTGAGGGCATGAAAGTCGCTGTTTCGCAGCCGGGTGCTATGGTGCGTTGGCATGGTGAGGGCGACCTTGTTGAGATAAAAAAATCTAAGGTGCGTGGGGTGGAGAGCTTTGGCATGATATGCGCGTCGTCGGAGATTGGGCTTTTCGAGTTGTTTCCGTATAGTGATGCGGAGGGCGAGGCTACTATAGTTGACCTTTCGGCATTTGATGTGATTGCGGGGACTAATGTTGCGGTTGCGCTTGGGTTGGACGACGTGATTTTGGAGGTTGACAATAAGTCGTTGACTAATCGACCCGACCTGTGGGGGCATTATGGCATAGCGCGGGAGCTTTCGGCGTTTTATGGTGTGCCTATGAAGGAAATCGACCCTGTCGAGCCTCCGTCTGCCCCTGCGTTGGAAATCACATTGGAGGACCCTAAAAAATCGCCGCGTTATATCGGCGTAAAAATAGAAGGCCTTAGTGTTAAGCCATCACCGTTTTATGTGCAATCGCGTTTATGGAGCGTTGGGATTCGTCCGATTAATGCAATTGTTGATATTACTAACTACGTTATGCTTGCCACGGGGCAGCCTACGCACGCATTTGATTCCGATAAAATCAGCGGACATATAACAGTGCGCCGTGCTGCCCAAGGCGAAAAGCTGCTGCTGTTGGACGACAAGGAGCTAACCCTTACCCCGGATGACTTGGTGATAGCCGATAACGAAGGCGCGGTAGGCTTGGCGGGAGTAATGGGCGGAAAACGCGATTCTGTTTTGCCCGAGACTAACAAGGTAATTTTGGAAATTGCAAACTTCGCGGCGATTGGTATTCGGCGTACTGCGTCGCGCTATGATGCACGTACAGACGCTGCTGCTCGCTTCGAAAAAGGGATAGACCCGCAACGCGCAGATAACGCGCTTGTGCTTTCGCTTGCTATGTTTGCAGAAATGTACCCAGACATGAAAATCACAGGCTACAATGATAATTACCCCATGCCGTTTGAGCGCGAAAAAGTTAACGTGTCCCTTAACTGGCTGGAAAACCGTCTTGGCAAACGCCTGCCAAACGACGAGATACAAAAGACGTTGGAGCTTTTAGGCTTTGGTGTGGCGTTTGATGGTGATACGATGTTTGCCGTCGCGCCGTCATGGCGTTCTACGGGCGATATTTCTATACCTGACGACATTATGGAAGAACTCGCTCGTATGCATGGTTACGAAAATTTTGAGGCCGCGCCCATTACCACGTCTTTCACCAAAGCGATTAACCAGCGCGACGCCGATACCGACCGTAATATCCGCGAATATCTTGCCTTCCGTTGCGGAATGAGCGAAGTTTTTACGTATCCATGGCTAAAAGACGACGTTATCGCAGCAATCCTTGGTGGCACAGGCGAAAGCCTAAGCCTCTACGCCCTATCTGCACCCCCCGCCCCCGACGAAAAATACCTGCGCCCGTCGCTTCTGCCAAATCTATGCAAAGCCGTAGCAGGTAATGCTCGCTACTTTAGCGAATTCGCAATCTTTGAATCCGCGCAGGTTTTTCTGCCCGGAGAATTCGTAAGCGAGTACGACGAGCGTGAAGCCCTTCCGATACAACGCCGCCATATCGCAGGCGCATTTGTTGGCGGCGCGGACGCCGTGGACACCCTCTTCCGCAAGGCGAAAGGTGTGTTGGAAGCCCTGCCTCGCCTTACCCATATCGAGCCGATAACCTTTATCAAAAACGACAAAACCTTTACCCAAAACGACAAAGCGGACAAATCGACCACAGGGCGACTTTGGCGTCCTCATTGGGCAGACGAAACAGTATGGCTAAACATCAACTCCGACGCCGAAAATATAGGCACACTGGCTCTCCTTTCCAAAAAAGCAGCCCTGGCCTGCGGCATTAAAAACCACGCCGTAATGCTCTTTGAGCTAAGCCTCGACGCGCTGCGCCCGCTGGCTTCTCGCACAAACAAATTTGCCCATCTGCCCGCCTTCCCCATCTCCGACTACGACATATCACTCCTCTTTGACGAAAGCACAAAATGGCAAGACATCACCGCCGCCATAAAAAAAGGCGACCTAATCCGCTCCATCTCCTACGTAGGCGAATACCGAGGCAAACAAATCCCGCAGGGCAAAAAATCCGTAACCATCCGCCTGCAAATAGGCTCCCCCGAAAAAACCCTAAACTCCTCCGAAATAGAAAACTGCGCCAACGCCGTAATAAAACGCCTATCCAAACAACTCGCAGCAGAAATCCGCGATAAATAAAACATCTAAAACCCCAAGGTCTACGGTTTTAAAAGAAAGGTTTTAAACATGAATTTTTTATTGTTATTGCCCGGTGCTTTTTTTGCGCCTGTTATCCATGAGTGGGTTAAGGCTCGTGTTTCTGCGGCTTTGGGCGACCCTACGCCTAAAAAGAATGGGTTTATTTCTATGAACCCGTTTAGGTTTTTTGAGCCTATTGGGTTTTTTATGATGTTGTATTTTAGGGTGGGATGGGGACAGCCTGTTACTACGTCGCCGTTTTATTATAAGGATAAACGGAAGGGGATTTTGCTTACTTATACCGCGCCTATGGTTGCTAATTTGTTGGTGGGTATGCTGGCGATTGCCTTGGGTAATATGATTGCCAGGCCGCTGTTTGAGTGGGCTGTTATTAATTTTGGGTTTGGTAGTGGTGCTGTTACTTGGGTTAGGTATTTTAATACCATGGTGTATGGGTTTGGGCATTTGAATATACGGCTGGCTGTGTTTAATTTGATTCCTATTTTCCCGATGGGGATGAACAAGATTTTGCATGTTTTTGTGTCGCCCGAGACGAGTATGCGGCTTAATCATTATGAAAAACCGTTGCAGATATTGCTGTTTTTGATGTTGATTTTTGGTTTGGTTGATATGGTTATTTCTCCGATTGCTTGGATTTTTGAGCGGGCGGTGTCGTTTTAATGGAATTTAAGCTGGAGATATTTGAAGGGCCTTTGGACCTTCTTTTGAAGTTGATTCATAAAAATGAGATTGATATTTATGATATTCCGATAGCGCAGATTACGGCGGAGTATATGGAAGTTGTGGCGACTTTGCCGCCGGATATGGAGCAGATGAGCGAGTTTTTGGTGATGGCGGCGACGCTGTTGGAGATAAAGTCGCGGTTGCTGTTGCCGTCGAGGAAGGATGAAGGCGGCGAGGAAGAAGACCCGCGTGATGCATTGGCGCGTCAGCTTTTGGCGTACAAGCAGGCGCAGGAGCTTGCGGCGCAGCTAAGCGACATGACGCCGCTGGGTGCGAGGGTTAAGGGGAAGGGCGACAAGGAGGCTTTTACGCAGTTGTCGTTGGGGGATGATGAGCCGCCGGAGATGGTTCCGCTGTCGCAGCTTGAGCAGATTTTGGCCGACCTAATGCGCCGTGCCGCTGCTAAGATAGATACTGTGCGTGCGGGCTATGGCGAAATGCCCAAGGATAAATTTACGGTGACGGAAAAGGTTGCGTTTATTAAAAGAGCGTTGCAGGATAAAGGTCGCTTGAGCTTATTGCTGCTTTTCCAAAAATGTGTGAGCCGCCGCGAGATGATAGTTACCTTTCTGGCGATACTGGAAATGGTGCGTCGCGGGATAATAAGTGCAAAGCAAAGCAAGTCCTTTGCCGATGTGGAGGTAGTAAAATGCCCGGCCTAACAAACGAAAGAGCAAAAATGCTGGAGGCATTGCTGTTTGCCAGTGGCGAAAGCGTGCCTATAGCAAAGCTTGCGGACGCGCTGGGTTGTGATATTCCGTTAACGCGTATTTTGCTGGGCGACATGGCGGATACATATGAAAAGGAAAACGCGGGCATTCAGTTGCGCGAGGTTGGCGACTGCTATCGCTTATGTACAAATCCCGGTTACTATCCTGCGATAGCTAAGCTGTTGAAGGCCAAGCCGCGCAAGGTTTTGAGCCAAACCCTGCTGGAGATTTTGGCAATCATAGCATTTAAGCAGCCTGTAACCCGCACGATAATAGAAAATATCCGTGGTGTAAACTGCGACCACGGAGTAAATAAGCTAATGGAATACGGCCTTGTAGAAGAACGCGGCCGCGTAATGGACATCCCCGGCCGCCCGATACTGCTGGGTACAACAGAGGAGTTTTTACTATTTTATGGTCTGAAAAATGTAGAAGAGCTGGTCGGCACGCCCGAAGCCGAAGCATGATAACCTTCGAAGAAGCCGAAATAATCCTCGAAGAAATAGCCGAAGCCCTACCCTCGGCAATTTTTGATGGACTAAACGGCGGATATGTACTAACTCCGGAAGTAAAAATGGACAAAAACGGCCTATATATACTGGGGCATTATCATGTGCAGCCTAATGGATTGGGCAGATACATCACCATCTACCACGGCTCGATAGAAGCCGTATACGGCAACATGAACGAACGCGGCTGGCGCAGAAAGCTAAAGGAAGTCCTTCACCACGAGCTAACCCACCATCTGGAACACCAAGCAGGCGACCGCTCACTGGAAATCCAAGATGAGATAGACCGCGCAGGGTATTTACGCAGGTAAAGAAGCTACTACTCATAATGCGTCCACATGCTCACAACCCTAACGACCTGCCCATCCTCAAAAACCTCATAGACCAGCCTATGCTTACGGTTGATACGGCGTGAGTATGCCCCTTTTAAGTTCCCCTTTAACTTCTCATAGGGTGGCGGAATTTGATAGGGGTTTTTCTGTATGATGTCCAGCAGTGCGTTTGCCTGCCCGTCTAATTTTGCAGATTTTAGCTTGGGGATATCCTTTGTTGATTGCTTTGAATACACAAGCGAGTACATTACCACTGTACCTCATCCGCAGGAATACTCTCGCTTAACGGCTCTTGCATACCCGATATGATTTTATCCGCCATGCCCGGTATGGAATTTAGATAATCCGTGTCATTATCAAATATATTAAAATAAAATTTTTGCATGAGTACGTATTTTCGCAAATCCTCTAGAGCCTCGTCAGGTAACAGCTCTATGTCTTGTTTTATTAATTCTCTAACGGCCACAAAATCACCTCTTTTGGCACAAGTATATCATAGGCAGATGAAAATAACAAAAGCAACTACTCATAAAGCCGTATGCTCCGTATCATAAAATCCGGGTGGAGGACATCATCTCCCCGTTGGTCTGTTTGTATGCGGATACGCCGCAGGTGGCGTTGTTCTCCGAGGACGCTTACTATATTTGCGCGGCTTTGGCCGTCTACTTCTTCTATCAGCAGGTTGTATCTTATTGTGGTTTCTTGGGTGTCCAGGAAGGTAGACCATGGGGGGCCTTCTGTGAGCGTTAGGCGGTAGATTATGTCCTCGTCGTCGGAGGCGAGTTCGATTTCTAAAACATATTGCCCCGGCGGGAGCGCGTATACATATAAGTCAACGGCATAATGAGCATTGTATCTGTCGGAAATCAGCAAGCCTTCGCCCTCGATAAATGTAAGCGTAGGCATACCCGCACGCCGCAAAAACTCGGTACGCGCTATGCCCCCGTTTGTTGCAAATTCTATAAACTCGGCTTCGCTTATTTCGAAAAAGGGTAGCGGCTGCGGGGTGGTTGCTTCATCCGGCAGGGTATGGGTTAGTAGGGTCGGGATGTAAGAAGGCGTGTCTTTTTCATAAAGCCGTATGCTTCTTATTATAAAATCCGGATAGGGAACATCGCGTCCAATATAATTTGTTTGCAATTGAATCGCACGCTGATAGGATTGCGCCCCATCAAAAAGTACAACGGTTGCTTTGTTTTCGCCGTTTATGGCTTCTATTTGGAGGTTGTATTCTATTGTATTTTCGGAGGTGTGTGCAAAGATACCCCATGGTGGACCTTCGGAGATGCCCAGTTCGAAAACGACGGAGTCATCCTCTGCATAAAAGTCGACGACTAAAAGATATTCCCCCGGCGGGAACGCGCCTATATAAAAATCTATAGTCTCCCAGGTATTGTTTCTGCCGGAAAGCCGCAAGCCCTCCCCTGCAATATAGGTATACACCACATGGTATCTTTGCCGCAAAAAATCGGAATGCCGATATAGCGCAAATTGCCTAAATTCATCTTGGCTTATCTCGAAAAAGGGCTGCGGCGCAGGCTCGGATAAGAGATTTGACGCCGCCGGCACAACCAAAAAAGTAACGCACAACGCAAGAATGCATACCGCTACTGCGGTTACGCGCCGCCTTACCCGATTTTTGTAATTTAACAAAGCTCGTTTTAGTGCGGCAGCACTTTGGAAACGGGCGTTTGGAGAAAGCTGTGTGCATTTTTCGGCAATATGCTCCGGCCATCGTTGCGTTGTAAACAGGTATTTCATTACAATGCCGAGGGAGTAGATATCTGTGCGTTGGTCTGTTTGGGCAAAGCCGTATTGCTCGGGTGGGGCAAACTCGTTTGTGCCAAAGTAAACCGTGTCTTTTGCAGCGTTTTTGTCATATATCCTAGAAATCCCAAAATCAATTAGCGTAACATCGTTTGTCTCGGGGTTTATTATAATATTGGACGGTTTTATGTCGCGGTGGATAATCGGCTGCGGTAGAGAATGTATGTAAATAACAACATCACAAAGCTGTATAAGGATGTCCAATTTTAACACCGTGCTTATGGAGGGGTCGTCGTAGCTTTCCAGTGTTTCGCCGCTTATGTGCTTGCGCAAAACATACTGCCTTCCCATATGCTCTATTGCTTTTTCGAAGGCGGGCAGGCCTTTGTGCGAAAGGCCGTGCAGTAGCTCCGCCTCATTTTTTGCGTCACCGGCGTAGGACTTTAATACATACAAATCATTGGTAATATTTTCTGAGAGCAAAAATGTCTGGCCAAAATCGTTGCTCCCTAAAAGCTCCAGCGGAGTAAATCGGGAGGAAATTTCCGGCAAAATGTCCGTATCTTGGTTATCCCGCAAAAAGTTTTCTTTTAGGCTCATGTTATCGCTCCTCGCCCAAAATAGGAAGCTCCATCTCATGCAATGCGTTTTGCAGCTCGATAATGCTGTACTCATTTTTTAGCGCGTAAATAATAATCGCGTCACGTCTTATTTTTGGGTAAAGCGGGCTTTTGCGTGCAATAGAAAGCAGCTTTTGCAGCTCGTCATAGTTCATACCAAAGCCAAACGCAAGCTGGATAACCCTGTCGCGGGTAGGCTTTCGGATACCTCTAAAAAGCTGATGGCCGTAGGTGCGCTCTATATCGGTTTTTCTTAAAACGCTTTCTGCGGTAATGCCTTTTTTTGCACACAAATCATTTATGTATTCATGGAACGTAACCGCTTGCATTTCGTCACCGTAGTGATTGAAAAAGCGGTTGATAGAAGATGTTTTAAAAAGACGTTGCAACAAGGTACTGGTAGCTATTTTTTTTTTTTGCATAAAGTACTAACTCCCCTTGTACCCCCCTTTAGTTGTTACAAAATTCATTATATTTATAATTGTCGAAATGTCAATGTGTGCAATTTGCACACCTTCTGTTTGCGTGTGCGCAGTACAATGTTTTTTGCTATCTTAAAAAAAATGGCGCACACTGCGCCGGTGAAGGGAGATTTTAGTTTATGAAACAATGCAATTTACGTAAACGCTTGCTCGCTTGGATACTCGCGTCGATAATGGCTGTGAGTTTAATGCCGGCAGTTGCGTTTGCAAGCAGCGGCTCCGATTGTGACGGAGACCATTTTGTACGATTTACATTGCAAGAAGCCTGGGGAGCGGCATGGATACCTCTGGAGGGTATTGATTATGCCCAAGTAACGGCAATCCAATTTGACTTCCGCAATATCACATGGGGTCGCGAAGCCGTTACCGCGTCTCGTACCGACAACTCCGCCTACTGGGTAACATTAAGCCACAACGACCACGCACCCACCCGCGACTGGGCAACGATAGTAATACCCAATGTGGAACTGGAATATACGGACGAGTTTATCCAAATTTCTCCGTATCAACCATGGGCAGGCGCGTTTGGGCGCAGCGCAGGCGATGTATTTGACATCCGTAATGCTGTGCTTACGGTCGGCGGTGCAAACGTCCGTATACCACTGGATGAATTAATAGGTAACGGCGCAGAAGCCAGGCCGGAGGTTGATTTTGCCCGCTTTAATAACTGGGCAGACTGGGGCAACGCAAGGATACGCCTTGCAGACTTTAATATAGACCCCGACGATGTAGTAAGCTTGGAGTTTTACTTTTACAATGCGTATGGACGAGACTTGGCTCTTGTACAGCGTTTTAACGGGCAAGGCTACCCCTACCACGCATGGGGCAACCTAGGCGCACCACCCTCCCCCTACGGTAGCTGGAATCATGTAACTGTAGACAATATTGATATGCAGGGCTGGCCGTATATCCAAATCGTACCTATTGAGGCAGCGGTCGGAGGGATTGGCTTTGTAGACGACATGTTTTCCATCCACAGTATAGTACTTACACTCGATAACGGTACGGAAGTACGTATCCCACCCTACAGATTAACAAGCGCAGGCTCAAACATGATAACGCCCGCTCAACCGGCGTGGTTTTGCTTGCGTTGGTTCCTTAGCGACGACGGGGCAGACTGGCAGACTACCACGCCCGACACGCAACTTTATCATCATAACTTTGGCGGGCAGGCTCTTTCCGTTTCCGGCAATCCAACCCTTACCGTCGGAGAAGATAACGGCGTAAGATATATAGAGATTAGCGAGCGTTACGGTAACTGGGATACCCTTTATATTCTTTCTGCCCATTTGCAAATAGGCGACGAGTTGGTGATACGCGGACGTATGCCTGATGTATTGCCCGATAGCTTTGTCGTGTTCGACGGCGCAAATTCGCCTTTCCAGTGGGAATACAGCGGCATGGCGACTACAGCTATGTTAAATGCCAACGACGGGCATTTTGTATTAACCACCACCATAACCGGAGAACATCTTTGCCCCGACTACGGCCCGGGAATGTGGCGCGCAGTCAGAATCGGTACTCCGCACAGGCCGTACAATCCTGACGATGTCGAAACAATAATAATCTACGACATAAGCGTTAACTCCAGTTGGGAGTACGCACCCAACCAATTCGCACCCATCCAAAACGCACCCATCCCGTACCCCGTTATAGTAGCACCGGGCAGTATCGCGCTTACAAACGTAACCGCAAGCGGCGCAGCAGGTACGGAAACAACACAGGAGCTAACGCTAACCTTTAACGGAAACATCGCCGCCAATGTAATCACACCTGCAAATGTACTGGTGACAGGCGCACTCGTAACAGGAGTAGAAGGTATGGGCAACACCCGCACCGTTTCCATCGTAGGCAACTGGGAAGACGATACAGAAGCAACAGTGGCGTTGATAGGCGTGTTTGGTTATACCATCACAGGCTATCAGCAGGTTACGTTGCACCGTCGCTTAGCCGGCGCAGATGTGTTTATTAACTTCCGCCACGAGGCCGTTGACGGGCAGCCCGATATTTACAGGATGATAGCTTCTGCAACATCGCCCTTGCCGTTTAGTGCTGTTGCGTTGGCGTTTTCTTACGACAATGCGGTTGTGCAGCCGGTACACCGCAATGATTTTACAGATGTTACCCCCGCGATTGCACAAGGCGTCGTAGGCCATCAAACTATCTTTAGACTGATGGGGCAAGTTTATGAAAGAAGCTGGAGTATGGCTCCGCGAAACTGGGTTGTATCCGGCGGGCGGACTGCCACATCGTTTATGGTTTACACCGCAGGCTCTGCAAATCTAATCCCCGGCGGCGAAGCCCGTGATATTTTCGCATTCTATTACCGCGCAACAGGTGATGTAGTACCTGCAACCTTTGTTGTGGAAAACACGATAACGGGTACAGGTGTTTCTGCCGGCGTAGATATATTAGCTTCTGCACAATCCGGCATAGTACGCTATATGTGGGGGCATTTCCGCAATCCCGAGTTTAACAATATCCCTACCGCAAACGTGCCTTCGGGAGTTCCACCCGTTAGCCAATTTAGGCCGGGCGATGTTAACGGCGACGGAGAAGTAAACGCCTCGGACATCATGGAGCTTCTTATTCACTGGGGGCAGATTACCCCGCAATCATGCGAAGTAGCCCGCCGTGCAGATGTTAACAGCGACGGAGAAGTAAACGCCTCGGATATCATGGAAATTTTGGCTAACTGGGGCTAAAAAATTTGAGATTTAAAGGAGAGGAATTTAGTATGAAAAAAAGCAAACAAGTAATCGCCTTGTTTTTGGCTTTTACTCTGGTATTTGCAAGCATAAATGTAGTGTTTGCAAGTCCCGCCGAAGTAAGTGTACGCTTTGTAGAAGAAGAAGTAAGGGTTTTTGGCGGGGAGCAAATATATCGTCTTGTATTTACGGTGGATACCCCCGCACCGTTTTTTGGAGCAGCAGTTGCGTTTTCATTTGATACTACGGTAATCCAACCGGTAAACCGCGCTGCTAACTCCGTAGATATTGATATTACCACCTTCGCAGGTACTGTCCAGGCTTCAGGCCATCAAAATGTGTTTAGATTTGATGATGATGTGTTGGACGGGTGGAGTATGGCTCCCCGCAACTGGGTTTTGGAAGACGGACGGCTTGCTACGTCATTTATGATGTATACCCCGCCCGCAAACGCATTGCCCGCAGGAGAGTATGAAATTTTTGCGTTTTATTACCGTGCAATAGGAGAGAGAGACAGTACCTCTTTTCGCATTGAGGACACAATCCGCGGAACAGGGATTAGCTCGGCAGTAGATATTGCCGGCCCAAATGATTTCCGCGCTTTTTGGGGACACATGACTCCGGCCTATGACAACATCCCCCCCGCAAACATCACACTAACCTACACAGGCTCCGACAATGTACCCACCGTTTTAGTTACGGCGATTTCCGTAGCGGGCGCAGGCGACGCAACCGCGATAACCGCAAACGGCGAGACCCTGCAAATGAGCGCAACGGTAACACCAAACAACGCCACAAACACAGCCGTAACATGGTCTGTAGCAACAGGCACAGCCGCAACAATCAACGAAACAGGCCTGCTTACACCCGTAGGCAACGGCAGCGTAACCGTACGCGCAACCGCACAGGACGGCTCGGGCGTTTACGGTGAAGCAGTAATTGCAATAAGCAACCAGATAGTAGTAACAGGCGTAACCGTAACGTCTTCGCCCGCAGGCATAACAGTAATTTTGCCGGGCGAAACACAGGTATTCCGCGCAGTGGTTGCAGGCGAAGGCGGCCCCGCCCAAACGGTAACATGGGCAGTGGAAGGCGCAGACAACGTAGGCACAACCATAGCCAACGCTATGTACACCGTAACCTCGGGTATGCTTACCGTAGCCGCAACCCAAGTTCCCGTAGCATTAACGATACGTGCAACATCCACGGTAAATACGGCAATCTCGGGTACAACGCAAATAAACGTAGTCCATAGCGAAGACTGCGACTGCCCACTCTGCGACCCGCCGCCGGTATGCGCCGACCCGTGCGACCCATACTGCGACGAATGTCGCCCGGTTGTAACCCCACCGGAATGCGANGACCCNTGCGACCCATACTGCGACGAATGTCGCCCGGTTGTAACCCCACCGGAATGCGACGACCCATGCGACCCATACTGCGACGAATGTCGCCCGGTTGAAACCCCAACACCAACCCCAACACCAACACCAACGCCAACACCAACACCAACGCCAACACCAACACCAACACCGACACCCACCCCAACCCCAACGCCAACACCAACACCGACACCCACCCCAACACCACCGACACAACCCCCACCACCCCCACCGGTAGGCGGCGGTATTGCACCGATAGTACGTCCGGTAGCTCCCGGAGTAGCACCACCGGTAGCCCAACCCCCCGCAGCTCCTGTAACCCCCGTAGCTCCTGTAGACACGGTGGCAACACTCCCGGCAGGAGAAACAACAGCGGCATTTACCGCCGCAACTCTTCAATCGGTAGTAGCGGCAGGCGGTGCGCAGGTAATCGTAACAGATAATGCGACAGTAACACTTCCTATCAACGCACTGGCCGGTATCCTCGCCCAAGGCGGCAATAATGTCGAGGTGGACGTAGCCGTGGGTGTCACCGCAGAAGGTGTAGCCGTAGGCCTTTCGATAACATCCGGCGGCGTAACAATAGCCACTCTTCGCTCCGCAGTTACGGTGCAGGTAGCCGTAGACCTCACAGAAATGGGCGTAGCAAATCACCACCGCTTGGTAGCACTTACAGCAAATCCACAGCTCTTAGGCGGCAGCTACGACCCGGCAACAAGTTATTTCACCTTCTCCACAGATATCGCGGGTGATTTTGTAATCGCATACAGGGCAGACCTAAACCGTATCCGATTTGCAATCGGCTCACCCACCATCACCGACCTTGCAGGCAACGCTCAAGGCCCGTTGGCGATGGATGTAGCCCCACTAATCGAAGGCGGACGCACAATGTTGCCCGTACGCTTTATGGCATATGCACTGGGTGCGCAGGTAGACTTTAACGACGCAACCCGCCAAGTAAGCCTAACAGCAAACGGCCGCACCTTATCCTTCGGAATAGACGGCCAGCTAACAACGGAAATGAGAGGCTTGGGAATGGACGTACCGGCCCAAGTAGTAAACGGTCGTACCATGGTACCCCTGCGCTTTGTAGCAGAATTCTTCGGCGCGGAAGTAGACTGGCACGATACCACACGCAGTGTTGAAGTAATTAAGCTGTAAGAGACAAAAAAACCCTCCCATCGTGAAGAGCGATGGGAGGGTTTTTGTATGTCGGGCAGTTTAAACAAATCCTCGTTTAAGCAACCTATGATTCTGTATATTTCTTTCTACATCGTTTTCGTCCCACAATTGCAACTCCCACGGAAAGTAGAAATTTGACCTGTTTTTAAAATAAATATGCAGCCCTCTGTAATCATCCTTATCGCGCAGATACCAATTTTTAAGCCCAAAAAGCTCCTGCCAATCATCCAGCATCTCATGCACTTGCCCTATGTCCTCTTTACATAAAATCATACGCGCACCAAAAATATCATTCATCCAGTTGTTAACGGGGTATTTGTCAACATTATTAGAAAACCGCTTTATTTTGTCTAAAATACTCTCGGAGGTTTTTACCCGGTAATAAAATGTTATGTTATCCAAGTTTTGCGATATAAGATAATCATTTATGCTCTCATGCAAATTTAACCTATACTGCAAAATATGCTCCGTTGGTACGGTTGTCTTTGACAGGTTTATTTTTTGCACTTTGCCTGTTTCAAAATAGTCTTGGGAGTATTGCAAATGCACATTGTTTACGACACGGATTAACTGCCGGGTTTTTTCTATATTTGTCATTTTTTTTCACCTCCGAGGGCATTGTATTTCTTTTTTGTTTCATTTGCAAATTTCCCCTTATTTGTTATAATTCTCTTGGACTTTTTCTTAGGAAAGGAAAATTTAAAAATGACAGAAATCAAAAAAGATACTGGCGGCTTTGTCCGCATTAGCGACGAGGTAATCATGGTAATCGCGGGTACGGCGGCGATGGAGGCCGAAGGTGTGCTTAGGCACGCGTGGCTGGTTGGCGGAAAGCCCGCCCGAAAGCAAATGGCAAAATGCACAAAGGTAGTGGTAAAAAACAAAACGGTAGCCATAGGCATATCTATAGCGGTGCGTTTTGGTGCAAAAATCCATGAGGTATCTGTGGACGTGCAAAAGAAGGTAAAATCCGCAATAGAAACAATGACGGGGCTAACCGTCGCAGAAGTAAACGTCACGGTGAACACAATCATCGGAGAAAAAAAAGAAAAAACCAAAGCATGAGCCGTAAGACAGCGCGCCGCCATGCTTTTCATTTGATATTCACGCTGCCGTATGACGCGGCAGATGTAGAAAAGCTGGCTAAAACAAAGGCAGCTTATTTCGAGTACCTCGACGAGACCGAGCAAAAGCGGCCAAAGGGCAAGGACGCGGAGTATATAGACCGCGCATTTTGGGGAGTATTTGAGCGGCTGTCGCAGCTCGACGGCGTAATAGAAAACTTTTTGCGTGACTGGACGGTAAACCGCCTAAACAAAGCAGACCTAGCCCTAATGCGCCTGGCCATCTACGAAATGCTCTGCGAAAAAGACGTCCCCCTCGGCGCGGCAGTAAACGAAGCCGTAGAGCTGGCCAAAGCATATGGCGCGGACGAGTCCCCGTCATTTATAAACGGCGTACTCGGCAACGTAGCCCGCGAGATAAAACGACACGGGGAGCTACCACTGCATGAAATGGCCGAAGGCCGGTCAAAAGGATGCGAAATCCAATGATATCCCGCATGGTTTTTACGGTAACACAGGTAAACCGCTATGTGAAAAAGGCGTTGGAAGCCGACGCGCTTTTGGCGGGGCTATTTATCGAGGGCGAGCTTTCTAATTTTAATGCGCATTCGTCGGGGCATTTGTATTTTACGCTCAAGGACGCGGGCGCGGCTATCAGCGGCGTTATGTTTAAGTCACATGCGGGCGGATTGGACTTTATGCCAAAGAGCGGTATGAAGGTAATCGCCTTCGGACATCTTTCCCTCTACGAAAAAACAGGCCAGTATCAGCTATACGTGGAATTCTTGGAGCCGGCAGGCATAGGCGGACTACAACTCGCCTTCGCGCAGCTAAAGGAAAAACTCGAAAAAGAGGGTCTTTTCGACGCCGCCCGCAAGCGCGAAATCCCACGCTTTGCGCAAACCATAGCAGTAATAACCAGCCCCACGGGTGCGGCGGTGCAAGACATAATCCGCATTATCCGAGAGCGTAATCCTTCTGTTAAAATACTAATCTCCCCGGCGATAGTCCAAGGCGAAGCCGCCGCAGCCGACCTGGTACGCGCCGTCACGGAGGTAAACGAATACGGGAAAGCCGACGTAATAATCATCGGCAGGGGCGGCGGCTCGATAGAAGACCTCCACGCATTTAACGACGAAACCCTCGCACGTGCCATCCGCGCTTCAAAAATACCCGTCATATCGGCAGTAGGCCACGAGACGGATTTTACCATTGCCGACTTTGTCGCAGACCTTCGTGCGCCCACGCCCACCGCCGCGGCACAGATTGCCGCCTTCGACCTCGCGGCCACCCACGCTCACATCGACGACCTTCGCCACGACCTTTCCCGCGCAGTTTCCGCCTCCGTCCAAGCCCGCCGCGCAGATATAAAATCTCACCTCGCCACCCTTTCCCGCGCAATGGATTATCACATTGGATGTTTTGGTACAAAGCTCACAAACCTGGAGATTATGCTGGATAAGGTCTCCCCGTACACGTTGTTTAAGCGCGGCTTCGCACTCACCAAAATAACGAGCGTAAAAGAGCTAACAATAGGCCAAGATATAGAAATAACATGGGCGGACGGCAAGGCCAACGCAACCATAACAGAAATAACCTAAAATATGGAAATTTGATGTTTTGGGCCAAACCTCTCCGGCCCGCTCCCCACAAGGGCTACACCGCATTTCGAAAGGGAAAACCACCATGCCTGCAAAAAAGAAAATATCATTTGAACAAAAGCTTGTTAATCTCGAAGAAATAGTGCAGCAAGTAGAAGACGCAGACACCCCGCTGGAGAAATCCATAGCCCTCTACAAAGACGGCATAGCCCTGGCCAAAGACTGCAACGAAACCCTGCGCACCTACGAAGAAGAAATCCATATCCTGCAAAAAACCGCAGACGAGTTTACTCTAGAGCCGTTTTCGGCGGTGCGATAGCATGGCGTCGGATACTCCTTTCTACGATATTATCACAAACCGCCACCTTGTTACGGGTGTAGCTGCGTTGGTGGTTGCGCAGGTGTTAAAGGTATTTTTCGACTACTGGCGCACAAAATCCTGGAAATCCGCAATGATAACCAGCACGGGAGGTATGCCAAGCTCGCACAGCGCGTTAGTTGTCGCGGTGATGATTAGCATAGGCATATACGAAGGCTTTGGTACGCCGATTTTTGCGGTAAGCACCGCCCTCGCCCTTGTGGTAATGCACGACGCCGCAGGCATTCGCCGCGCCGCGGGCAAACAGGCCGAGGCGATTAACTTCCTATTCTCCAAGCTGGAAGAACAAGGCATTAAACCCGGCAACAAGCTAAAAGAGCTGCTCGGCCACAGCCCGCTGGAGGTATTTGCAGGCGCAGTCTTGGGGATTATTGTGGCCTTGGCGGCATATGGGCTGTTCCCGGCGGGAGGGGTATAAAAAATGGTTAACACATGGCTAAAAAGATTAATTTACGTATCCATAATCGGCGTTATAATAACAGGGTTTATTTTGTGGCTATACCAGCCGGAGTTTATATTTTGGCAAAACACCCCGGGTGCAAGGATGGCGATTATCGCGTTGGGGATAATCTTGTTTATGTGGATAGTCATTACCGTCACCATAATAATAGTACGTGCGGCTTTTAAAGAAGAACGCACCGTCCTGTTAGCGCGCATTACCGAGCTGGAAAATCAGCTAAAAAAAGTAACCGAGGTAACAATAAAAGAGCAACGCGATTTTTTTAACAAGCGCGTACGCGAGGTAGAAGCAAAGATAGACGGGAGTGATGCCACATGACACAAATAAGCATACCAATGGACGAAAGCCTAATAAAAGAAGCAGACGCTATTCTTGAGGAGTTGGGAATAAATATGTCGTTTGCAGTGACTATTTTTATTAAACAACTGGTAAGGCAGGGTGGTTTTCCTTTTGCGCCCACATTAAATACACACCATATGCCCCATACTACTCAGCAAGAGCGGCTTGCCTCATTTTTGCACCTTGCGTCCAATAGTAAAAAAATAGAGGGCGATTTTAAGTTTAATCGGGACGAGTGCTATGAATAGGATTTTTATTGACAGCAATATATGGGTTTATCTGTTTGCGGAAGACGGGAGTAAAAGCCGAGCGGCAACAGATTTTATTTCCGAATGTGCCAAAAGTAAGCGTATCGTGACTTCATATCAAGTAATTAACGAGGTATGTTGCGTGCTTAAAAAGAAAAAGTATTCAGAGACAGAAATCCGTCGTATAGCGAGTGACATGATAAGCCTGTGCGAAATTTGTAGTTGCTCCAAGCAAATTATTGTTATGGCCTCCGGATTAAGAGAGGAGTTTTCACTTTCCTATTGGGACAGCTTAATCATTTCTTCTGCGATGATATCCGGTTGCGGTATTTTAGCGAGTGAGGATATGCAAGACGGATTAAAAATTGACAGCATGAAAATTGTAAATATTTTTGCCTAATCAAACTAAGGAGTAGTACAAATGACATTCGAAAATCTACGCAGTACAAAATCACTAAAAAAACTAAATGCGTCGCAGTTACAATCCCTTGCGGACGAAATCCGCGAATTTCTTATACAGAGCATATCCGACACGGGAGGGCATTTGGCGTCCAATTTGGGCGTGGTGGAGCTTACCTTGGCTTTGCACGCTGTTTTTCAGACGCCGCAGGACAAGATTGTCTGGGATGTGGGACATCAGGCGTATGTACATAAAATTCTCACGGGGCGCAAGGCTCGATTTTCCACTTTACGAAAAATCAATGGTTTAAGCGGCTTCCCAAAGCCCGACGAAAGCCCGCACGACGCCTTTGGTACGGGGCATAGCTCCACGGCGATTTCTGCCGCGCTGGGGCTTGCCGTTGCGCGAGACCAAACCGGCACATTCGGAAAAGTAACGGCAGTAGTAGGTGACGGCTCACTTACAGGCGGGCTTGCGTACGAGGGATTAAACAACGCAGGCCGAGCAAAAACGGATTTGTTGGTAATACTAAATGATAACCAGATGAGTATAGGCAAAAACGTGGGCGCGGTTGCGCGGCATTTAAACGCACTCCGTACAACGCAGGCCTATCTCGGCGCGAAAGAAGACGTACGCTCCATACTGGGCAAGCTGCCCGTAATCGGCGCACCGATTTCCGGCGGAATCGAAGCCATACGCGACAGGCTAAAATACGCGATTTTACCCGGCGTGTTATTTGAACAAATGGGCTTCAAATACATCGGCCCGGTAGACGGCCACGACATCTCCGCGCTTCTCAAGGTCTTGCGGCAGATAAAAAACGTAAAAGGTCCCGTTCTCCTTCACACAATCACCACAAAGGGCAAGGGCTACGATATCGCGGAGCAATCCCCGCGCAGCTACCACGGCGTAGGCAAATTTAATATAGAAACAGGAGAAGCAGTATCCCCTACGGGAAAACCAAGCTATACCGACGTCTTTGCGAAAGCTTTGCTTCGCAAGGCGTCAAGCGACGACAAAATCGTCGCCATCACCGCCGCCATGTACGACGGCGTTGGGCTTACCAAGTTTAAGGAGCGATTTCCAAAGCGGTTTTACGATGTAGGCATTGCCGAGAGCCACGCGGTTACGTTTGCGGCGGGGCTTGCGGCGGGGGGGCTAAAGCCTGTTGTTGCGGTGTACTCGTCCTTTTTGCAACGCGCCTACGACCAGATTATCCACGACGTCGCCGTACAAAACCTACCCGTTATATTCGCCATAGACCACGCGGGTGCAGTGGCGGGCGACGGCGAGACCCACCAGGGCATTTACGATATTGCATTCCTTTCGCATATTCCAAACATGACAATTCTCGCGCCGTCTACCGCAGCGGAACTCCCGGAAATGCTGGATTATGCATTTTCGTTAAACGCGCCCGTGGCCATCCGCTACCCAAAAGCAGACGCCCCCGACGACATGCTTCCGAGTTGGCAGGCCAACCCTAATCTGCGAGAAGGCGAAAAAATCGCCATAGTATCCGTAGGCGCGATGTTACCCACCTCACGGGAGGTAGTCGATAATTTACAAAAAAGCGGACACAATCCCGCCCTGTTTAACGCAGGCATTTTGAAACCAATCTGTGAACATTTGATGAAAAAGCTTGAAAAATACGATTATGTATTTACAATAGAAGACGGAGTAAAAATCGGCGGCTTTGGCGAAAGCATAAAATCAACATATGCATTTGCCTTCCCCGACAAATTTCCGGAGACGGGTACTCGTAAGGAACTATTTGCGCGCTATCACTTGGACGCGCATAACATATCAAAAAGAATAGAGGCAATCACAAATGGAAAGCAAAAAAAGAAGTAACAAAAACCGCAACAGAGAAATCGAGCAAAGAAACAGACAAAAACGGTTTGTATTTACAGGCATATTAACCTGTTTAATAGTGCTGGCAGTGGCGGGGCTGGCCTATGCGGTATGGGATATCACAAACCGCCGTACCATTATGACATTAAACGGCGAGCGTATCGCCACTACCGATTTCCGCTTCTTTCACACAATGCAGCAGCTTCCCCCGGGCGAGCTTGCGCAAGAAAGCGTGTTAAACGACCTTACGCAAACCCTGCTGATACTCGACCGCGCAGCGCAGCACGGCGTAGGCGCGACAGCGCAAGAGCTTGCGGAGATTCAAGAGCAAGCCGCAGAAATGCGTGCCGGTGGCGGCCTAAACTTTATCAGCGAGCGTCGTACAGCCGAGCTATTATCGGCATGGCATCATGTATTTGAGCGTCTTATGGACATTTACATGGCCGACTTCACCCCCGACCAAGAAGAATACCAAACAGAAATGGCAATGAGAATGGAAAACATAATCCTAAATTCCACGGATGTAAAGATAAAATATTTGTACGGCGCAGACTGGTTTGAGATGGACGATATACGTCACGAGCTGGAGCATGGCGCGGATTTCGAAGCCTTTACAGGCGAGGGCGCAGAGCCGATAAGTCTGCTCACATTTGCAGAGACCTACGACGCATGGGCAAGCCCGGAGCTAAATGTTATTTTCGAGCTACAGCAGGTGGACGATTTTTCTACTGTATTTGAAATCAACGGCATGTACTTTATCGTAAAAGTATACGACCGCGTGGTAGACGAAGAAACAGTAGCCATGTTTGCAGAAATGGAAAGCGAGCGTTTTATCAACGACGCCCGTGCCGAAGCCTTTTTCGAGTTAACAATGGAATGGGTGGATAACGCCGACAGAGATGTAAACCTACGCGCAATCAGCCGATTTTAAAAAAAGATGCAAAGCATAAAAATAATCGCAAACCAAAAGCGAGACACCGGGCTGGTCTATGCCAACGAGGTAAGGGACTATTTAATCGGCAGGGGCTACGACGCCGATATTATCGAGCCGTGCAAGCAGGCTTCCCCCGCGCTGTTTTGTGTGGTACTGGGCGGCGACGGGACTATGCTGCGTGTGGCACATTACGCCGCTATCTACGACACGCCAATGATTGGCATTAATCTCGGCAACCTGGGATTTTTGACGGATGTAGACAAGGCGCAGGGGATAACCGCATTGTCTAATATTTTGGAAGGCCGCCATGTAAACGAAAAACGCATTATGCTGGAGTCGGAGTTTGGCACGGATGAAATTATTCCGATACAGCAGCGGCTTTCGCTAAACGAGGTTTGCCTCGGTAATATGGGCAAGCTCGGTGAGTATTCGATTTATGTAAACGAGCAGCATATGGTTACGATGCGTGCAGACGCCATTATCGTAAGCACACCTACAGGCTCTACAGCTTACAATTTGGCGGCGGGCGGGCCTATCCTTGTGTCGGGTGGCCAAATGGTTGTGATTACGCCCGTTTGCCCGCACTCGCTAAGTGCGCGCCCGCTGGTTGTAGGGACTAGTGATACCGTGCGTGTGGTGGCAAAGCAAAATTCATCCGTACGCATAGACGGCAACAAGCGCGGCACAGTCCTCTGCGGCGAAAGCATTTTTATCAAAACCTCACATTACCGCGCCACTATTTTAAAAACAACATACACAAACTTTTACTCCACACTAAGAAAGAAGAAATTGCTATGAAACAAGAACGCCAAAACGCAATCCTGGAGCTTTTACGAAAACAAGACATATACACCCAGGACGAAATAACCACTGCCCTAAATCAAAAAGGATTTAGGGCTGCCCAAGCCACGGTAAGTCGCGACATCCGCGAGCTTGGGCTTTTGAAAAAAAACACCCGCAAGGGACAAAAATATATAATACCCGACGGTACAGAGGTTTCCACAAATCCGTTTAAGCGCGTATTTCGCGACGGGCTTGTTTCTGTGGACTACGCGGGCAATATGATGGTACTGCGTACGCTTAGCGGCATGGCAATGGCAGTGGCCGCAGCACTGGATTCCATGAAATTCCCAGAAATACTCGGCTCGGTGGCAGGCGACGACGTCATCATCTGCGTAGTAAAATCCAAGGCCGCCGCCGCCGCCCTATCGGAGAAATTAAATGATAACTAGCCTTCGCATAAAAAACGTAGCCCTAATAGAAGAAGCCGAGGTAAGCTTTGCGGCGGGCTTAAACGTGCTTTCCGGCGAAACCGGCGCGGGTAAGTCCATCGTGGTGGATTCGATTAACTTTTTGCTGGGCGGGCGTACTTCTCGCGATTTAATACGTGCGGGTGCGGATTTTGCTTCTGTCGAGGGGATAATGGATATTGCCGCTCCTTTTTACGAGTTCGTAAAGGAGGGGCTTTTTTCGTTGGGTATCGAGTTGGAAGAAGGCCAAATAATGCTTGCTCGCACCATGCAAACCGACACAGGCAAATCCTCGTGCAAAATAAACGGCCGCACCGTAACCGTAGGCGTCTTAAAGCAGGCCGCAGAATTCCTGATAGAGCTACACGGCCAGCACGAGCATCAAAATCTTCTCGACCCGATAAAACAACTGCAAATGCTTGACCAATTTTGCGGCGACAATCTAACCGCACAAAAATCCACGCTGGAGAGCCTTCTCGTAAACTACAAGGAAACAAACAAGGCGTTAAAAGCACTGACCGGCACGGGCAATCAAAGAGAAGAGCAAATAGAAATCTGGAAATTCCAACTGGAAGAAATAGAAAGCGCGGCATTAAAAGAAGGCGAAGAAGACACCCTAACCGCCAAGCGCAACCGCCTAAGCGGTCTGGAAAAGCTAAGCAAAAACACCTCCGGCGTAGTGAGCCTGTTATGCGGCTTTATCGCGCCGGGGCAACAAAACGCCGTAGACCAAACGGCAAAAGCCGTATCCCACTCCGCAGAAATCTCCCGCTTAGACCCCTCACAGGAAGGCCTGCACCTATCACTGGTAGACATCCAAGCCCAGTTATCGGAAATCTCACAGGACTTCAAGGATTATCTGGACGAACTGGACGCCGACCCCCACGAGCTGGAAAAAATAGAAGCCCGTCTGGACACAATCTACAAATTAAAGAAAAAATACGGCGGCTCCTTCGAAGCAGTCTTAAAAAAACAGCAGGAGCTAACCGCAAAACTGGACAGCTTGGAAAACAGCGAAGAGGAGATAAGACGGTTAAAGCAAATGCTAAAAGGCATATCCAAAGAAATAACCTCCCTATGCGACGACATGAACACACTACGCACAGAAGGAGCAGCAAAAATCTCCGACGCCATCACAGAAAATTTACGCGACCTGGGTATGCAAAACGCAAAATTCTTTATAGAAATCAACCGCAAAACCTCCTTTAGCCCGCAGGGTAACGACGAGGTAGAATTTATGATTTCGCCAAACCCGGGCGAGCCTGCAAAGCCCCTGAGAAAAACAGCGTCGGGCGGCGAGATGTCGCGGATTATGCTTGCCATAAAAACCATAATGACCGACCGTATCTCCACGGTAATCTTCGACGAGGTGGATACGGGCGTATCAGGCCGCACCGCGCAGCAGGTAGCAGAAAAGCTCATGCGCGTAAGCCGCACACGGCAGATTTTATGTATCACCCACCTCCCCCAAATCGCAGCCATGGCCGATACTCACTTCCTAATAGAAAAAACAGCACAAAACAACCGCACCGTAACAAATGTAACACCCCTGCCACAAGAAGAAATGATTAGCGAACTCGCCCGCCTAACAGGCGGCGCGAAAATCACCTCCGCAACCCTACAAGCCGCAAGGGAGATGAAATCCCAAACCGACGCAATGAAGGAGCAACCAAAATGAAAAAAAGACTACTCTCGGCCATATTAATAATGGCTATGCTAACGGCACTAATCCCCGCAATTACCGCACAAGCCATAACTTTTGTACACATTTATGCCGATATTACAGGCGAGGTGATAAAAATAGAGCCTGCATTGCGCGGCAAGTTTGTATATTTAGGCCAAAATGATGAAGCTTTTGCGCGGATTATCATAGACGAGGACGTGTATATACAGGGCAAAGGCATCGAGGTGGGCGACACAATCACCGCATTTTATGCACTTGGCGGAGCGGTTGCATTTACTCCGTTTACGGGAGAAATCCTATCTATGCAGCGTGTTGGCATAGAGCGGGACTACTACTTTATCCAAATGGAATACACAAGCGATTGGATACACAGCATAGGCATACAAGGCAATACTATGCACACCGTCGTAGATTTCGACAACAACTTCCGCAGCGGGCGTTTTGGGGTGGGGGATACCATCACAGGGTATTATTCTCCGTGGAATACCGGCTATATTTACGACATGCCTCACTATGTGGCGGTTTTTGTTGTAAACGGCGACTACGATGTGTATTTAGGCGTTTTTGACGAAGGATATATCCGCAACAGCTTTGTAGAGGCATATAGCGGCATAAAAATGCTCCATCCATGGGGTGAGCCTATAGCGGGACTGTACGACGGCGACCGCATAGCCGTTGTTTTAGGCAAAGATGGCATAGAAAAAGCCATTGTACTGCCCCACCATCGACGCAGAGAGTTGCAAATTACCGTCCTCCCCCGCAGGGATATCGTGTTACAAAAGCTCCACGTGCAGCCCGGCATACTTATTACCGACATCAGGCCGATTTTCGAGTTCCCGGATATTGAGATATTACCTATGCCCACCTTGCCCTTTACCGACCCTACGCTTTCCGTATGGGCGGAGCAGGCCGTAACCCAAGCCATTTTACGCGGGGTTATCCCTCACAATCTTATGTCGGATTTTAACCGCCCGATAACAAACGTCGAGTTTTCCGACCTTGTAGGTACGATGTATATGGCTTTTTTGGGCGGGATAATAGGTATATACGACATCCCCGTGCTGGAGCAGGAAATCGCGGAGCGGATTACCGCACTTACAGGCGAGGACAATATTAACGCAGAGGATTTTCTGCGCCGCGCCGTAACCGTAAATTTATGCGAATCCACCTTCTCCCCCTACGAAACCATCACACGCGAGCGAGCCGCAGTTGTGTTTTCGCACTTGGTAGAAATAATTCTAAAATACCCGATTAAGGACATCCCACCCGTGGCATTTACCGACACTGCTTCACTCGCTCCCCACGCCGTGGCTGCCATAGAAAAAATGCAAACAATGGGCATAATGGGCGGCGTCTGCGAAAACACCTTTTCGCCAAATGCCATCTTCACCCGCGAGCAAAGCATTGTCACAATAATGAGAATCTTCGACCTGTGGCATCACGAAAAACTCGCGAGGGAATAACGCGAATGGACTTGGAGGTATCACCATGACAGCACTTGACGCAATAAAAGCCAGAACAAGCTACAGAGATAAATTCGAAAGCACCCCAATTCCCAAAAGCGACCTGACAAAAATCATGGAAGCAGGCCTATCCGCACCCTCGGGCTGCAACAAGCAGACCACAAGCCTAATTGCCGTGGACGACCCGGAGCTGCTGGCCAAGCTGCACAGCGTAATCNCCCCACCCGCCTCAGAAACCGCCCCCGCGATGATATGCGTACTCACGCAAAAAATCATCGCGTACAAGGACAGGTACTTTAACGTGCAAGACTACTCCGCAGCCATACAAAACATGCTGCTCGCGGCAGTAGCACTGGGCTACCAAAGCTGCTGGTACGAAGGCCACATAACCGACACCGACGCCATAGGCAAAAAAATGGCGGACATACTAAATATCCCCGACGACTACGAGCTTGTATGCTTTCTGCCGATAGGGATAGCGTCGCAGCCGCCAAAGCCTGCGGACAAAAAAGAATTCCACGAGCGAGCGTGGTTTAACGGTTTTGGCGAAGTCACCATAAAAAAAGCGGCGCAAAAAGACAGCGAAATAATCCACAAAATGCAAGTAGAATCCTTCACCCCCGTGCTGGAAAAATACCAAGACAACGAAACAAGCCCCGCCGCCGAAACCCTTGAGCGATTCAAAGAAAGATTTTACACCGCAAAAATCCACCATTACTTAATTGAGCTAAAAAACGAAACCATAGGCTATGTGCGAGTTTTAATGCTGCCCGGCAATGTATACAAGCTTTCCTCCCTATTTATTATTACGAGCCACCAAGGCAAGGGCTACGCGCAGCAAGCAATCAAGCAAATAGAAAAACTCTACCCGCAAGCAACAAAATTTGTGCTAACCACAATAAAACAAGAAAAAAAACTATGCCACCTATACAAAAAATTAAGCTACACCCCCAAACGTGAAGAGCATATAAAAAGCGGAATGGATTTAATCCACTATGAAAAAATCATCAAAAGGGATTAAACGTAACAAGCTGCTTATTTTTGCCGTCGCGCTTTTTGTATGCGCCGCAGCGGTGTTTTTTTATTTCTTCCCGCCGGGGGTATTTCTTGGGTGGGTACGGTTTATTTCGCCGCAAAGCAGCGTTTATGTTACCCGCTACACGCATGTTTTGCTTTCACATTATCCCTACGCCCAGTCATATAGTGAAATAATTCAGAATCGGTCTCGCCTGTCGTCGAAAACGCAGTGGTGCGTTCGCGATTTTCGCCTCGGGCGAGACCGTTCTTCATTGATTTCGCTTTATGTAGTAGATATTTACGAAATCTCGGAGCATAAGCTAAACGCCGACCAAGTCGCGGAGCTTCGCAGCTTTTTCCGAGGGGCTTGGTTTGTACGCAGCAGTGACAGAGGTACAGGCGGCTGGTTTAGTCACGACCCGCCGTATTTTCCGTATTACCTTCACAGTTACCGTATTTCCGTAACAAATCCCGACGGCGACCATGCATCCATATGGGTCGGAGCAGAAAGGCGACACGGCTACATTCAACTACATCTCGGCCGTAGCCCAATTGATATTTTCCGTATTCGCAACGCCTCCCCGGAAGAAGAAATACAGCGGATTATCGGAAAATAGATGTTTTGGCTGAAACCTCACCAGCCCATATAAACACAGGGCTTATGCGCAATCCTCATCGGGTTATTATTAATTAAAAAACGCGCTTTATGAAAAAGTTGTTGACAAATTATTAACAAAGTATTAAGATATCTCTTGGAAGAAAAACTTTGGAGGGATATTTTTTTATGAAAGCATTTTTATTAGGCATTTTATTTGCTATTTTATTAGCACCTACAGTATACGCAAGCGAAGTTTTTATGATGTCATCGGAGTATGTAATTTATCACCCCACGCAAGAAGAGGAAGAGCCGGCCATTTTTATGACAACGGCACGCCTTAATCTTAGGCCCGAGCCTACCACAAACAGTGAGCGCATAACCCTGCTGCCCGCAGGCCGCCGCGTAGAGGTCCTCGATAAAAACGGCGACTGGTTTAAAGTAGACTACAATGGCATGGTAGGATTTATGTACGCCGCACACTTGCGCGAGGTATCCGACGTCGCAGTAGCACCCGGCACGGTAGAACTTCTCCATTGGAGCGAAGCCCGCTACGTAATGACAAAAGGCACAATCTTTACGCTTGTAGACGTACGCACAGGACTTTCTTGGCAGGCCGCTTCTTTCTCAAACGGCAACCACGCCGATATCGAAACAATCACAGCAGAAGACACCGCAATCAAACGTCAAGCCTTTGGCGGAAGCTGGACATGGACACCACGTCCCGTACTTGTACTAATCAACGGCCGCACCCTGGCCGCCTCCGTTAACGGAATGCCCCACGCAGGCTCTACCCGCAGCGGCAACAACATGAACGGCCATGTATGCCTGCATTTCTTAGGCTCCACCACCCACCGCCCCGCAGCACAACATGTACGCGACCACCAAGCCGCAGTACGCGAGGCATACAACACCGCACTTAGCTGGGAGACACCAACCAATGACGAACATTCTGTATAGGATAAAAAACAGCCTATTCGTAAACATTACAAACGCATGTCCTTGTGACTGCGTTTTTTGTATACGAAATTTCTCCGAGGGCATGAACGAAGGAGAATCCCTATGGCTCGACCGAGAGCCAACCATCCCCGAGGTGCAGAAGGCCTACACCACCCGCGCCGACCTCACCGAAATAGAAGAAGTAGTATTCTGCGGCTACGGCGAGCCAATGCAACGTCCGGACGACGTAATCGCACTGGCGAAATTCTTCAAAGAAAGCGACAAACGTGTGCGGATAAACACCAACGGCTTGGTACGCCTAATCCATCCCACCTTCGAAATCGCCCGACTGCAAGGCGTGGTAGACACAGTCTCCATAAGCCTAAACGCCGACGACGCAGAAGAATACAACCGAGTAACCCGACCAATCTTCGGCATAAAATCCTACCAAGAAATGTTAAGCTTTGCTCGTGATGCAAAAAAATACACAAACGTAACCCTATCCATAGTAGGCGTAATAGAAAAACACCGAATAGACAACTGCCGACAAATAGCCCGCGATATGGGAGTAAATTTTAGAGTGAGGTGACGCAGATGGATAACCTGTACTTAAAAACAATAAAAAAAGAACTAACCGCGTGGGAAAAGAAAATGCAAAAAAAGCCGTCGCTAACAAACCGCGCCTCCAAGGCGATACAGGAGAAAATCCAAAACCTAGTCCCCGACAAGGTGCAAAATTTAATCACTGCGGCGGTTAAGACCATGATAGAGACGGTGATTTCCGGGTCGGGGCTGATTACCAAGACGGAGCAGACCTTAAAGCCTTCCCTTGCGGAGAGCGATTTTCTTGTTACGCAGGCGTTTTCTGTTTATCATAAGACTGCTGTTGCGCAGGGTATTGGCTTTGGGCTGGGTGGCGTTTTGATTAATTTGGCCGATTTGCCCGCGCTTCTTTTGGTTAAGACTAAATTTCTTTTTGATTGTGCCAAACTGTACGGGTTTGATATTTCCGACGATAAAGAGCGGATGTTTATGCTTTATGTATTCCAGCTTGCGTACTGCTGTGACAGGCGGCGGCTGGAGATTTTCCCGATAATAAAAAATTGGGACACGGAAAGCGCGGAAATAGAATGGGAAAAACTGCAAACGGAATACCGCGACTATATGGATATCGCCAAGCTATTGCAGCTTTTGCCCGTGGTGGGCGCGGTAGCGGGCGGCGCGGCAAATCATCGCCTTATGAACAAACTGAAGGTAACGGCCATGAATTGCTATCGAATGCGCGTGCTACAGTAGATATCATGGTTTTTTTCTTCCATAGCCGTATTTTTTCTTCATCAGTCGGAAGAATGTTACGGTCATTATTATGCTTAGGGCTTCTGCGGCGGGGGTGGCTGCCCACGCGCCGTTTATGCCGAAAATCGCGGGCAGTGTCGCCAGCGTTATGATAACAAAAATCAGCGTGTTAAACAAAGCCATCACCGAGGACACTGCGCCGTTGTTTAGCGCGGTAAAAAACATAGAGCCAAATGAGTTAAAGCCCATAAATATAAACCCTGCGGCAAGAAAAAGCAGTCCCGTACACGCCATGCCGTGCATAGGCGTATCGGTGGGAATGCCGTAAATTCCGATTAGGACGTCCGCCAGCAAAAATGCCAATACCGCCGCAAGCACCGAGAGAACGCCTATCAGTCGCAGGCTGTTTGTGTATGTTTTTCTTAGGTTTACGGTGTCGCCTTTTCCGAAATTATAGCTTATTATCGGAGCGACGCCGGACGCGTATCCCATAAACAATGCCGCAAATATCCCCATACCGCCAAACATTACTGCGGACGCGCTTACCGCCGCTGCCCCGCCGCCGTCCAGATACATTAGGATGTTGTTCATTAGGATGGTGGTTATGCTTACGGAAAGCATGGCGACCATTTCCGACGCGCCGTTTATGCAGGATTTTCCCAATGCGCGGAAATCGAAGCGGGGAAGTACCAAATATATACTTCCGCTTCTTTTAAATGTGAAAAATACCATCCCTACCACCGCAGGCAAAAGCCAGCCTATGCTCGTCGCGATTGCCGCGCCGCTGATTCCGAGGCCTGCCAAGTAGATTAATACATAGTTTAAAGCCGCGCTTATAATCCCACCCGCAAAAGACATCACCGCGCTGTAATGCGCCTTTCCCGCCGTTATTAAAAATTGCTGAAAGACCATGCCAAGCACCGCCGCAGGCAGAAAATACAACATAGGTCGCATGTACTCCATAGCCATAGGCCGAACATAATCATCCGCGCCCAAGATGTTTAATATGGCAGACGGGAAAAAAATAGCCACAACCGATATTACCGCAGCCCCGATAAACGATACCAGAGTAATAAGGCTAAAATTTTCTCTACCCTCTTTTTGGCGGCCTTCGCCTATTTTTTTCGCGACAAGGGCGTTTCCGCCTACGCCCATCATAAACCCAAACGCCATCACAAACGACATAAACGGAAACACTATGTTTACCGCCGATAATGCAAACGGGTCAATCAACCGCGACACAAATATCCCATCCACTATCCCGAAGGTGTTCATTATCAGCGTGGATAAAATCGTCGGTAGCGTAAACCTCATCAGATTTGTGCAGGTTGGCTTTTTTGCTGTGCTTTCCATAATACTCTCCCTTATCGGCCCGTTTTTGTAAATAAAAAAGCAAGCCAAAATTATTTACGGCATTCTCGCCGTCCTCAATTTTTGACTTGCGTGGGTGCAAGGGTTGTTTTTTACTTTATAGCATCGGGGTTATGATTTTGTCAACTGTGCAACATGAATTTATATGTTTCCTATGTATTTGACGGACAAACCAATATTAGCTTTGAGCAAATGAAAAAAGATTATGAAAAATATACCAATGACGAAAAGCTGGATTTGACTTTGGCTTTTTTTTGTGCGACCTGTTTCAGCTTGCTGTAACGGTATATTGTGATTGAAATCACCTAAATTGTAGCGCGTGCGGAAATGCCTACAAAGCCCGCTCCAAAAGTGATATAATCCAGTAGGCGGGAGTTTTCCCGCAAACAACTTTTCATGGGAGATATTCTAATGTATAGAGTAATCGAGAACAGTCCACGCATGACAGATAACGAAGCTCGCCAAGCATACTCAGATGACTACATTCTGATTCAAAGAGAGAGCATTAACTCTCTTGAGCAGTCGGGGGTCGTTTTATATGTTGGTGACGATTTTAGTGAGTTATTTGCGTTACAGGTAGATTTGCCAGTTGCTCATGGTGTTGTGAAAGAGGGCAGAAATATTAGCCGCAGGTTAAGTTTGGGAGGGCTTGTAGTTGGCGCATGAAATCAAACTTACTATTGACGGTTTTGCCTTCTTGGATATAAACATAAAGCCCAATAATCTAGCCAAAATGGCTCAATTAGAATACAAGGTAGATACAGGGGCAAACTGTACTACTATAAGTCATACAGAATTAGCAAAACTTGGATATGACAAAGATTGGATAAGGTTGGGCAAGTTGTTAGAAGGCGATGAACGACCAACCGCCGCTACGGGCTTGCCTGTTGACGATTGCTATATCGTCACCTTGCCCGAAATTTGCATTGGAGAATGGGTAGGATATAACTGGTCCTTCATGACTAGTTTGAGCGTACCTTTCAAGTTTTTGCTCGGTACGGATTCCATGCGTTTTTCTAATCGTAAAAAATAATGAAAACGTATAAGGAGCGTAAGCCCCTAAACGATAAAAATGTATTTTTGGACAGATTAGTAAATGCAAACCCCAATGCGTTCAAGGAGGCGTTGACCATGTTTACAGAAAACACCAGAGAAATAATTATGGAAGCGATTGAGGAACACGGTTGGCTAAATAATAGGGTCTCTCAAAGGATAACTCAAGAGAGAATGAAAATGGCAAAAAAGATGCTTGCAAGGGGAGATTCCCCCGAAGAAGTATCTGACGTTACTGAGCTTTCGATAGAGGACGTAATTAAAATAGCAAACCAAATGCAAAAACTCCCATTTGGCGTGTAATGGGGGGAGTTTTTGAGATATAACGATTTAAGCATATACCCATTTAGGAAGAATAATTTAATCCATAAGTTTTCATATAACAATTTATCCAAACTTATCTAAAGTCCATATTTTTCACAAAATGGCAAATCTTGGAGGGAAATATGCGTATATAAGAAGATAGTCCAGCTGTTAGGGTTTTAGAAAGCAGGGGCATGAACAAAAAAATGCTCGAAATTGCTGAAAATTTGCTCCGTAGAGGACGCAATATTCAAGAAGTCGCGGAAGATACTGGGCTTGATATATCTCGCGTTGCCGAATTGCAAGAGGAATTACAAGACCACGCAGTATAGCAATTAAATGTTCGACACTAACCTCCAACAAAAAGAACGGAGGTTTTTTTTATTACTTGCAGAAGGGAGTAATAGCATGGCAAGCGTTATAATTTATGGGTCGATGTTAATAAAGAAGCAACGATGGGCAGCTTTTATCTTTTATATGAGGGATTCGCATTTGGGCTTTATGGCTATATTCTTCGCTTTAAGTTAGACGATGGAATCTGCTTCATATGCAGTTAAAATTATGATAGAATAAATAAAAACTGCAAAGGAGCAAATCAAAATGCCACATGTGGTCATTAAAGCAATAAAAGGTGCTTCTCCCCAACAACTACAGGAAGCTGCGAAACAAGTAAGCGCAGTAATAAACACAACGCTAGGCAAACCCGAAAAATACATTTCTGTCAGCGTAGAGGAGTATTCTTTTGACGGTTGGGAAAGCGTTTACAACGAGCATATAAAAGACAAGGATAACGTCATGATAAAACCGGACTACACCGACCCTAAAACATTTCAATGATTAATTTGCGTTAAAAATAAAAAATCCAAGCACGGTTAATGTTTACACTATCGTTTCTTGGATTTTTTTATTTTTACAATTTTTAGGGTATCTGCTATTATAATTACATGAAATTCAGGATAGCGAGGCATCAAAATGCTAAATTTAAACGAGCTTCAGAAATACCGTGAAAACAACCGCATTGAAGCTAAGTCGGCGCAAGGTGGATTACCACAAAGCATATGGGAAACATACTCCGCGTTTGCAAATACACAGGGCGGTCATATTTTATTAGGTGTAGAAGAATTACCGAATAAAACCCTACACCCCATCGGTTTACCAAATCCAGAAAAAATGGTAACAGATTTTTGGAACACAATTAACAATAGGCAAAAAGTAAGCGTTAATATTCTTACAAATAAATATGTACAAATCGCCGAAGCAGACGGCAATTCAATCATTGTAATTGAAGTTCCTCGCTCAGACCGTCGGGACAAGCCTGTTTATATTGGAGCAGACCCCTTTGCGGGTTCATATCGGCGAAATGGCGAGGGGGATTATCATTGCTCCAAGGATGAAGTGCGTAGCATGATGCGCGACCAGTCTGACACATCACAGGATTTAAGGGTGTTGGAGCAACTTGACCTAAACGCATTCGATTACGAAAGTATCCGCCGTTATCGTACCCGCTTACAAAATCTCCGCCCGGGGCATGTTTGGGAAAATCTTGAGCATGTTGAGTTTCTTCAAAAGCTAGGATGTGTTGGTCGTGATGACAATGGCGAATTGTACCCAACTTCTGCGGGGATTTTATTTTTCGGCTATGAGCATGAAATTATAAAAGAATTTCCAAATTATTTTCTGGATTATCAAGAGCACGAAAACGACACCACTCGATGGACAGACCGCATTGTTTCCAACCTCGGAGATTTTAGCGGCAATCTCTTTGATTTTTACCATCGTGTAGCAAACCGCCTAACGCAAGAAGCAAAAACACCGTTTAGATTAGACGGAATAACGCGCATTGACGATACGCCTGTTCATACGGCATTAAGGGAAGCACTTGCAAATGCGTTAATCCATGCGGATTATTACGGAAGGTGTGGAATAGTTATTCATCAAAGCCCCCAACAAATAAATATTGCAAATCCCGGAAATCTTAGGATAAGTATTTCGGATGCAATAAATGGCGGTTTGTCCGACCCAAGAAACAGTACGCTTGTTAAGCTGTTCAATTTAATCGGAGTAGGAGAACGCGCAGGAAGCGGTATTCCCAATATCTATTCCGTTTGGGCAAGCCATAATTGGCAACCACCCAAAATTGAAGAGCAATTTAATCCAGAGCGTACAACTTTATCGCTTCTTTTATCACAACATGAAAACAAAAAAGTGGCGATAAAAAGTAGCGATAAAATAAAAGTGGCGATAAGCGAAGCTAAAAAACAAGCCGTGGTTGACTATCTTTCTATTAACAAGTCATGTAAATCAAATAACATAGCTGCATTGCTGGATGTAAGCATCTCCCGCGCAAAAGTGTATTTGAAAGAATTAATTTCCGACGGAATAATTATCACCGAAGGCGCAAACCGAAATCGCTCTTACAAGCTAAGAACGTAGTTTTTTCTTCCTTCCTTAAAAATACAAAGTATATTTCACTGCATTTTAGTAGAAACTGGAATCGAGGTGAAGTATAATGAATAAGGAAATAAAAGAACGCAGAGAAAGAATTTTGAGCAAGTATCCATCTATTAATGCGGAGCTTGAAACACTCTGTACAACAAGGCGCGATGAAATTATTGATAACCTGTTAAAAAGAGACAAGGATTACCAGTCACTAACTAAACGGCGAGCCGATACCAGCCAAGAGGTCTTGGAAGTTTTGAAAAGCCATGATAAAGCCGATTTATTTGAAGCATATTCGGACGCAATTTACGAAGAAGAGGTGTATGAGTTAAGTGTTATTTATAAAGAAGCATTTCTTGATGCCGTGGAGATGACGAATAAACTATAACCTTTGTATTTGTATGTACGCTATGAAATATTTGCTAAAAGTGTCATGTATCCATTCGGTTGCATGACACTTTTATTTGTTTTTTACAAATAATATTACCTGTAGCGGGTTTTTCGACAAAATTAAACAAAGTATACTACCTGTAGGTTAAGGATGGATTAAACATGGATGATGACTTGAGAATACTTATCGGGTACAGAATCAAAGAACGAAGATGTAGCCTTGGGCTAACGAGAGAAGGTTTAGCTTCCATGACCAAACCACCTATGAGTAGCAAATATCTATGGGAACTGGAAACTGGCAGAAAAAAGATATCCGGAGATATACTACGCAGACTGGCTATTACTTTGGAGGTTACAGCTGATTGGTTGCTGTGTTTGCCTGTATAGGAGAGGTTAATACAGTACCTGAATAAAATCCCTGCGTTTATTTCCGCTTGAATATCTTTTGTGCGACAGCACTTTGAAAACAAGGAGGCACTTCGGAATGAAAAAGATTCGTTTTTTGTTAGTTCCAATGGCGATGATAATGCTGGTGCTATTATCTGCCACTCAAGTATACGCTGACAATATTCGTGTTCTCGTAGATGGCGAAGCTCTTCAATTCCGCGACCAAGTGCCAATTATTGTAGACGAACGTACTTTAGTTCCCATTCGGTTTGTTTTTGAAACATTAGGCTTCGAAGTAGAATGGGACACTACTACGCAAACAGCAGTCATAACCCGTCCGGGTGACATGATAACTGTTACTGTTGGGAGTAATATTTTTGTGACTAGTGGAGTGGAACATACTCTTGATGTAGCTGCGGAAATCATTGGAGGCAGAATAATGGTGCCTCTGCGTTTTCCTTTAGAAAGTGTTGGTTACCGATTAGCGTGGGATGGAACTACAAGAACAGTAAGCGTATACACCAGATAATTGAAGATTGTTTATGTTAATTAGTCATTAAAATTAAGATGGCGAGGTGAGAGTATGCTAGGTCAAATTCTTAAAAAAATTTCCTATGTAATATTTTTTTTCATGATTATTTTGCTTGCTGGGTGTGAATCTCACAGAAATACTCCTAAACCAAGTCCAGAACTTGATTTGCCAACTCTGGATCGCAGAACTTTTGTAGATGAAATGATAAGGCTCGAAAACAGACAGATTATTGTACCGCATTATAGAACTGAACGTTTTTTTGAGTCAGGTGAAGAATTAACGTCTTTTATTATTTTAGATGATAACGTATACATGGGTAACTTTCTGAGAGTGGGAACAGATGCCGATGGAAATAACCGATACGAAGATATATTGCGTACATTAAATAACCTATTTCCATTCTCATATTATTATAGGTTGAGCGAAGGCGGGGGAGCCTCTCCTGTAGAAACAAGATTTCTTTTCGATAATGCAAGGGATGTTGAGTTTTACAGGAGAAGTGATAGTGTGCATCTAAGTCCTTTATCTGGATATATGTATGAATTCCTTAATATTCACTACGATAGTTTAGAAAACCAAATATTTATTCTTGTAACGGATATGGATTTGTCTGGAGGCGTTGACGATGCAGGAATTCCTAACGAGTTTGTTGCATTGTTGAGTAGGTTTATTAAAAACTCACGCAATAACGTTGGTATCATAGGAATTCAATCAGAATATCTAGGTAACATCACGGCAATGCCAGAGCTTTTGTTAGATGCAAATGCCGATATCGTGGGAATATACAGTAGTGGGAATACGGTCAACAGATTTCATGTTAATTACGGAAATCCTGTTTATCGTCCTGTGTACTTGCTATTTATAGGTAGCTCTAATGCTGTGAGAGATTACATGAATCGATTTAAAGAACGCTTTCCAAATGTTGAAGATTTGAGTCGCACTGGTGAATATCGTTATTTTATTTTTGATGACTTGCCCAGCCATTTGCCTATACCCATACAAATTCAACTTTCAACAATTACTCCCGAACTTAATAACGCCTTGGATAGATATGCATTTGATGTTGAGGGGTTATTGCACTTAGTTTCAGACAGTTTGACGGGTGATGCTGGAATAAGTAGGGAACAGATTACTTGGGATAATCGCATCACCGACCTTCAAATTCCTTTTTGGCGCATTTACTCAGGCTTCAGGAATTCATCTAATTTCACTGATGGGCAACGCCCCGGATTGAGAATAACTCTAAATGAAACACATGATACGTTGCTCTTTGATGAATATGTAAACATTAGGATGTTTACTGCAAATGGTGACTGGATCAATAATCCGGTTAGCCATATCTATGCAACCGAAAACAGAGCATCTCGAAATCAAATTGATTTTGAAATTATTCCAAGTAGTTTTGTGAATGATGAGCCGAAAATTTTTGTTGTCGATGTAGAGCGAAGGGTTATTAATGAACAGGTTTCATATAGATTTCAAAGGTTCAGAGATTTTAGATGGATTGAAGATTGGACTCTTGATTTAAGGCTCTTTAGAGATGAGGCGTATCTCAGAAACCAAGAAGGAATTTTTGAATTCACATTATGGACACCACCTTATGTAGCCAGCGATAATTTTTCGCAAGCCCATAGGACGCCATTTCTTAACAACCTATTTGACAGATTGATAACCTTACGAACTGATTTTATACAAAATACATTATACCAAGAAAGAGTCGCCTATACATCGCATCAATACGCTATATTTGGTTTTGTAGCGAGAGACAGATATGTCATGCATTTCCCAAATGCATTAAATAACGAAACTGGTGGTTTTGCTTTTAGCACGTATGAAATACAAAATATGAACCGTGAAGGTAACTGATGTATGTTTTGTAATTTATGAAGGTGATTTGCTTCCCTCATAAAACCATTGAGAGTGGTAAAAAAATATTAAATACGAGAGGAATATTTTAAATGTCTGCTGAAGGTAAAAAACGTAAAATGTTAAAACTAACTAGACTGCTGCCAAATGTGTTTTTTTCTGGTACTTTTTTGTTTGTGCTAGCCTTTATGTTAATATTTCTTGACACATTTCAAGGATTGTACAACTTTATAGGCATAGGAAATCAAAATACGCCTAATTTCGAATTGCTAATATACTCGGCAAGCATGGTTTTGCTTTTTTTCCTTTGTGTCATAAATTTTATTTATTATTTCAAATATAGCTCAGTAAAAAATGCACATTTTGTAAGAAGTTCTTTAAAATCACAAATCATTGCAAATGTAGCTTTTATAGTTGGAGTTATAATTTGCATGATAGCCATAATTGTTTGGGCTAATATATTGCTTAACGCCTTAGTGAGCGATGGTGTTATAAACAACGTAAATGTCAATTTAATTTATTTGCCAATCGGGATTTGTATTTTGCTAATACTAATCCTCTCGTTCTTGCAAGTATGTATATTTACGCCAGAAAACAGACGTTCCCCTGTGTGGAAATCAACATTTATTGACCAAGACGATGTGTAATGAGTATCTGCATTTCACGGTGGTTTAATATAAACATGTATTCCATTTCGTAGCAATGCTTATAAAGGAGAAGATAAACTATGAGTCGTGTATTAGTTGGTGTGGGTGGCACAGGAGCTAAAATCCTTGAATCTTTTGTATACATGTCCATAATGGGCGTTCCAAGCTATCTGCGATTAAATGACATTCACCTAAGGATGGTAGATACTGACGAACCAAATGGGAATAAAACGCGATTGAAAAATTTATTATCGGCATATAGTGGCGGGTTATATGATATTTTGAATGTCTTTTCTGATAAAGAAGGGCAATGGAAACCAGCCTCTGTTAGCTATTCAAAACTAAGAGGTAGCGGTGACGTAAACCAATATAATTCTGAATTTTATTGGGATGTGGGTGTAAATGCCATTGAAACTCTTGGTGAAATGATTAGAGATAGTAAAGAAGGCGGCAATGCTGATATTTTGAAAATGTTGTACGGTGTTGATGACCAAGGGGTTTCATTAATTGAAGGCTGCCACGGAAAGCCGAGAATAGGCTCATTAATTTATGAGCGTTTTTTTGATAAAGATATAGCATCAAAAGGAACTGACAGTTTCTGGCGTTCGTTATATGCAGTTGCTCTTGAAGGTGCAATGTCTACTGGCGAAAATGGCGGTAGAATTATGTTTGCAGGTTCAATTTTTGGAGGAACTGGTGCAAGTGGCATACCAACACTTGCAAGATGCTTTAGCAACCAATATTTCAACGACAAACAAAAAGGTTCCATTGGATTAACCTTGATGCTACCATATTATATGTACGAAGATACACCACAATGTAAGGCTAAATCAAGTGATTTTGCTTTAAACAGCAAGGTTGCACTGAGATATTATCATGATTCTGGTTTCATAGATGAACTTAATGCGAAAAAAGCAAATCCATCTCTTTATCTTATAGGGCAGAAACCCGATTTTATGTACGATAAAGATGGAGAACGTATAGGTACAAACATTGCAGGTGCTTTTCAGGAAAACCCAGCATTGCCAGCTGAAATTACTGCGGCGTTTTCTTCAATGCACTTTTTTACGCAAAAATTTGCAGAAGGTGAAAAAGTTTATGTAACTGAGACCGCTGGGAAATTAGGAGAATTAGATACTTTGCCTTGTGTTAGTGCAACGTCAACTGAGGGGTTGTTAAGACGTAGCCATGAGTATACCGTGTCTGCCAAACAAGCAGTAAAACGTCTGAAACTTTTTTCAACACTTTGGCTTGTATTAAAAAAACATAGACCTATTAGTAGCACAAGGCATATCCCTCCATTTGGGACTTGCTACACACAAATTCAAGACGAAAGCGCATCTGGCTGGGATAGCAATTTAAAGTCTATTGATGAATTTTGTGTAAATGCTTTTGAATGGCTATGTCAACTTGAAGCGAATGGACTTGATTTAGGTAATGTTAGAGGATTGTATGCGACAATAAGTAATCTTCCTGATGGCGATATGTTGCCTTCAACACAAAAAATTGAAGGTAATAGTATCACCAGTTATTACTCTGTGAAATTACAAGATATAGAGAAATCTATCAAAAAGAAATATGGAAACAATGACTACAGGAACCTTCTTTATGCGGTTATGCAAGTATGCAGTGAAGAAGTAAAATATTAGGAGGTAAATATATATGCGCTGGATGCCGAACCTTAAAACAAATGCCCCATTTACAGTAGGACAAGCAAAAGATTCTTTTAAACCGGGCAAAAGAGATGTATTGCTTGCTGCAAGTAGAGCAATAGATATTCAAGCACTTCAAACTTCAGATGTGCGCTCTGTTCCAGACATATTTTACGATGCTTGTATGTATGAAATGATGATGCACTCTGATGGCGAAGATGTTAAAGATTCTTTTTTTGTTGAATGCCTAAAGCAAATCGAGTATGAATGGAGGGCTCTCTTTGCCTTTTTGGTTCTATCAAAAACAATGAGCAAGCCTGTTAAAGCTGAATCACTCTTGAAAAGCAATCAACCATCACGATTTCCACTTGAGCAAATTGCCATCACGCACATTCCTAAACGTAATATATGGAATGAGCAAGGGTCTGGATGGACATGGGAAGATAGCGTATTATTCACATTGCATAACGATGATGATGATTTATGGACACCCATAGCAATGAGTTCGCCTACTACTATAATTGTTCCTGCGGCAGATTGCTGGAATACTGTTATGCGCAACTATCATTTTGATGAAAATAGCGATGAGCGGCCTGATTGGATAAGGTGCTGGTCGAATAATCGCCCAAAAACATCAAGTGACGATCCTGTTAAATTGCTTGGAAGAGATTATGCACAAATCATGTGGTCTTGGCTATCAGCATATCAAAAATTTCTTTTAGCAAAGGCAAAAGATTCTGGGAAATGCCTCGATATGTCTATGGCTAATAACCTTTGTGCTGAAGATTTAACGAATTCAAATAATGATGGAATCATTACGCGGTACAAAAAAGCACTAGAAATCGAATATGGATTTAAAAAAGATGGGTCATCGCAAGGTTCTTATGAGATTAAAAACATAGCAGATTTGCTGGCAGAGAGGAGGAGTCTTGATTATAGTGATGTAAAAATGTTTAAGAATGTAACAGAGACTTACATTTTCATTGATTGTGAGAAAGTTTCCTCTGGAGAAAAAATTGGAGACTCTAAGCCATCTGACTTGAAGGCTTATGGTGTTCTTTCACTGCCCGCTTTACTAAGCAATAGAAAAGAAAGAAGTCGTGAGTTAAATGAATTGAATATATTTCCTCATTTTAGCGATGAGCTATTGATGAATGAAATTTCAACAATTCTTTTTGACAAAGCAAAAGACGGAAATCCCGCAAAGTCAAGTGATTGCGCCTCTGTTGTTCTGCAAGGTGAAGGAGTAGTTAATTTACCAAATACTTCGCCAGAGGACAGCGGATGTTATTTGATTGCAATGCCATTAACTGAAAAAGGCATTGGTTTATTCCAAAAATGCGAAGAAGCAGGAAGCCCGATTAAATATAGCATTTCTGCTATAAACACAGGAAAAATAAAAATAAAAATGCAAATACCTATGCAGCCAGACTTGCCCGGAGTTATGAATGGATATTACGAATACGAACGTGAGTATGTAGGAGTATACGACCCCACAAGCAATCCCAATGGTACAATAAGACAGACAATGGTGGGTTCTGCTTGTGAAGCTGGCATATGGCCAAATAGATCAATTGATGGATGGAACACATATTTTTATTTTTGTTACCGCACAAAGAGTCAGACGGATTCCATTTCTTACATGAAACCATATGGTGAGAATAAAGAACCAGATTCTAGTCATCAACTTAGTGACCATGAAGTGGTAGATTATTACGAATTCAATGAATTCCCAAGATTTCTAACTGCGTACAACGGAAGAGACGAAATAGTAGGATATATACCGCTAAACACGAATCATTACACACCTTCCCCCGTCGATGGCGAACAAAACTACCATGTTTATCTTGATTTCGGAACTTCCGCAACTGTTTTCTACAGAAAAATAGATGGAAAGATGAAAGATTCTCAAAAGTTTAGTGGAGGGTCACGAAGTCGTAATGATTTAGTTGCAGGGATTATTTGCTCAAATCCAGACAGAAGGTCTGTAAACGGTAAATACTTCAACCAACTCTTCTTCCCTGACAGTTCTATTGATGTGCCTTTTCCGTCTTTGCTTCACGATTTCTGGTCTGTTAAACACGATAGGCGAAGAAAACATGTACTTGATGCACGGATTTTCTTTAAACAATTAGAGAGGACATATACAAATCCATCACATGGGTTTGTTATTTCAAACCTCAAATGGAGTAACAGTGAAATAAATACATTCCGCACAAATGTTTACTTTGAACATTTGGTGCGTTTGATTGGCTTGGATGCGCATATTAATGGTTGCACATCATTATTGCTTTATCAATCTTATCCTGGAGCGATGAACAAATATGATGAATACCTAAGTAGAACAAAAAATATTTTCGTAAATACGCTATCTAATGATTCAAGTAATGTCAGATTTACTTCAGGCGGTGATATAACCGAGGGGCAAGCGGCAGCACAGTTTTTCAATACCAAAATTGTACCTGCACGTTGTGTTATAGATATTGGAGGCGGTTCATCTGACCTATTTTTGTATGTGCAATCTGACCATGACGGCGTTATGAAATTTGTTGCTAAAGACAGTTCGATAAAATTTGGAGCGCGTGATGTGCTTGTAAGAGTTTTGCGTGAAAATGCTGAAAGGCATAGGCAGAGTGGTGCATATGATAAAACATACCTCCATAGGCTTGCTTCTAGTTCGAGTTTGGATTTATACTCAGAAGGAGGGCATCCCGAAAAGCCTATTTCGGCAGAAACAATAAAAGCAATTGTTAGCGAGGCTGGCTCTGAAGAACGTTTTGTTGCTGAATTGGAGGAGTTTTTAGCACGTATTCACACAACGAATACTGGAGATATAGCTATTGGTGATAAGCTACATGAGGCTCTTAGGCTCGTAAATCCTAAACATGAACAGAACGACAGAAATTTCTTAACGCTTCTTGCAGTTAATATGGCAGCTACAGTCTATTATGCAGGTATTTTAGCTCGCAAAATAGAGCATAGCTTTGATAGTATTGAACTTTCTTTTGCTGGAAATGGTTCTAAAATGTTACACTGGTTGGGCGAAAAGAACACCTTAGATAAATTTCTAAGAAGAGTTTTCTTTGAGGCTATCGCAAGAAAAGACTTAGCTCCACAAATGGCTGAAAAGAGAAAAGCGGAACAAGAAGTGTTTGACTGCAAAGCAGATGTTGCTTCAGTCACGTCAGCTTTAGGTACGGCTAAAAAAGATGTTGAGGAGAAAAAAATTGATTTATCTGATGCAGTCAGAAAGGTTGAGCGATTAGAAAATGCGGCACAGCGAATTAAGGATGCAACTGGCGTTTCTGATACACAGACCGAAGAAGATTTAACATCTGCAAGAGAGAGTGTAATTAAGATACAAAAAAACATCGAAGATTTGGAAAAGAAAGTAGCGGTTGCGGATGTAAAATTAAGTATTGCAAACGAGGCTTATGATGACGCTTTAAAAGTTTTGGAGCGTTATGCTGGTGCGTTAACTAATGCAAAAGACCAAAAGAAGGATGATATTATTGGCACTGTTAGTGTAGAAATTGCTGAACAGGGAAAATTGGTTGCATCTAATGGTATGTCATTCGACAAGATTCCTAATGTATCCTGTGAACGCTTGATTATCGCTGGGGAAGCATATAACACTATAAAAGGTGATTCGGTTGTATCTAATCCAGCGGAGGGTAAATTTGATAAAGATTCAATTTCAATAATGGATGGTGGCCGTTGGGTGTCTAGCGGTATCAGTTATGATACTGTAAAGGAAGATGAATTTATTGCGTTTTGCCATGCGTTTAACGATGCTGTCAAAGATGCATTTGGAAATGACAGGGATCGTAGGGTCTTGGCTTTGAATATATTCACTCGCCCTAACGAAGATATTGGCCCCCAATTTGAAATAGGTGATGATAATGTTTGGAGGGGCAAGAAAAAACATTATTTGAACTCTTATTTTGAAGCCGTTTTGTCTGAAAAGCAAGGCGGTGATACTGTTGAGGATGTAAAGTCATTATTTTTCATTGAAGTTCAAGCGTTATTTGACATAATGCTTGAGAAGTTTGGTGTTGATAGATGAAAAAAAAATGCTTTATTATATTCCTGATTATTTTTGTTTTTGCTGAGTTTACCCTTGTTTATGCAAACGAGGGTAGACTTAGTTTGATTTTTCAAAATAATAACGCAATTTCTATTATTCCTGCTAGCTTGAATGGTAACGCTGATATAACCCATGGCGATTTAGCTTTGCGTAATGATGGCTATTACGATTACTCATATGTAATTGACTATGTTAGAACTACGGTATCAAGAGTTTTTTTGAGACCCGTGATTAATCCGAATATGGAACTTACGTTGATTGGCTCAGGCAACAATAACTATTTATTGTATGTAGCAGGAATGTTTGATAAAGAAAATGGTGTCTTTGTTTCGTTAATTCATGAAGAAAATGGTCAGATAATTACCAATGCTTGGATTCCGCTTGATTATTTTTCTTTCGTAAATAAATCAGTTCAAGATTCTGACTATTATTATAACCAATATGATGCTGCAGAGCATCTTCTTAGGTCTATTGAAAGGCTTTTGTTTGTGGTTATTGGTCTGCTGATTCTTTGTTTTCTCTTAATAGCTACCGTATATTATCGAATGCCAAAACAGAGGAAGAAAAAGCATAGAAATCAGACGCCATCAGCTACGAAAAGAGTAGAACCAGAACATGTTCGCAGAGAATACCATAAGAATGTGAAAAATAGTGCAAATAGTAGCATGTGTGAGAATTATGGCGATGACTACTCGCCCGAATATGAGACGAGACTGTTCAAAGAGGATATCTCAGACAGTGAAGATAGTGCCGATGCGGATTCGATTTTAATTAGTTTGTTATATGATTCATACCTCAACAGTCGAAACAACTACTCTTGGAAAAACTATATTCAAGAATATGATTATTATGTATCGTTTTTGGAATATAGCGAGAGTGCTAAATCATTTTCAATAACAGATGACAACCAATCTTCAATATTAGCAATAATTACAACTTCTAATAATGAAGATTATATAGTGCCAACAAAAAATATGACGAGTAAGGATATTAATACGCCCGGTTTCAAAAAGTGTTATTTTTCAGATAGTTCAAGTTGGCCTGCTAAGATAGTTGAACTTGCGGTAGTCGAAAAACACAAGAATGGAACTGCTTTCAAAATTAAACAGGGAACAATTTGCGATTTCCAAACATAGACCATATACTATTTATTACAGTATACAGTATGGCTCTCGCAAAATAAAACCGAAAGAGGTTCCTTAAGTATTTCAATGAATGTGTTCAAGTTGTTTGTAGGTTTTTAGCAAGTGAATGAACGCTAGAAATTAAGAGGAATGGTTTATTTGGCTATAATAAAAGGTATGAAAAAGGAAACTAGCTGCAATTTTTGCGTGAACAATAATAATTTTCACACTTCGCAATGTTGGAATAATTGCCCTCTCTGGAAACATTGTAGTGATAAAAACTGTATTTTTTGCAGAGACAATTATAATGAGATTTTCAATAATTGTCAACATTCAATGACTGCATTGCTGACTTACAAAGGGGCTAGCGGACACGAAAGTAAACAGCGGAAACAAGAATCTACGAAAAACGCAGTTTTTAATACTGAATTAACGCCTAATAAGCCAGTGATTCCCGAAAAGCCAAAACAAGAATATTTAGCACCGAACAGCCAGAAAAAAAATCAATTCGTAGGAAACATAAAGTATGAAGGTGAAAATGCAGTAAAGACACAACAAAAACGCATGTTGCATATTCCAAATGACGTATTAGCGAAATTTAAAAAAGCTGCAAATAATTTTGTTAACGTGAAGAATGTATATGATTGGAAAAAAAAGCTAGAAGAAAGTACAGGGCTTACCATTTCTCTTATTGAATATAGTGGTAGTCGCCGCCTTTGGAAACGAACTGAACTGGGTAAAACTCCTGAATTGGCATGTGCATCGTTATCTGGGTATGATAATGTCATTATTATTCCATCTACTAACGCTGTAAATTTAAAGGGTTCAGAAATATCTGAATGGTACATTGTTAATGGTATTAGCACCAACTATATTATTGATGAACTCGCTCTTGCAGAGTGTGTGGAAGGCAAAGAATTTTCAAAGGGTGAATATGGAAAAGGTATTATATCAACCAGCTAGTTTTGAAATTTAATATTGGGGTCACTTGAAAAGGCAAAGTAGGTGTTCGTATGCATATATTTGTTGTTTTGATAATAATTATATCTTTTATTTCTCTTTGCTTTAAATTACTTGCCTTGATTATTACACTTTGCGAAATGCGGAAAGAAATGTCTAAGTATCGTTTAGGGCTATTTAGAGAGTTTTTAGTTCAATTGAGAAATGATGAAAATATAAAGCAAGATGATTCTTGGTTAGATAAATACTCTGTTGAGAAAATTACCTGCAGAGCATATTTGTTTCCAATTTTGGCACGTGGAGTAATTTTATCAAGTTCTATATCATATATTTGGGGATTATCTCGTCATGTGTCCGACACAAATGACGAAGCAAATTCTTTTTGGGAAAACATTTGGTCATTAATATTACATGCCGATTCATTAGCGTATAACTTAATTAAAAATATTGACATGTTAGCATCTGAGCATTTAATTGTTGGTGTTCCTTTATTAAGCATATTATTTTCGTTAGTATGCATTTCTTTAGTTTTATGGAATTATCTTTTGTATTCAAACGCTTTTTCAAAACTTGAGTATTATATCTCTCAAAAACTATTTATCGATACACTTTCTAAAGCAAACAAAGGTATTGATCCTGAAGTAATTGCTCGAATGGAGAAAACATTAGATAGTACATCGAAAATTTCAGTTGATTTTACAAACTTCATGGATAATATTAATAATTCGCTTGAGTCTAAGAAAGAAACATATTCGAATTTTAATTTAGAAATGGATTTGCGAATTAATGAAATAAAACATGTAATAGATGGCTTTAACAACTATACTCAAGATTTTTCTAAGTCTCTCAGTAATTCTATTCATGAGGCTATTCATTCGGAGCGAAAGCATATGGAAGAAGCCGTTGATGAAATTTCTGAAGATTTTATTAATGGGGGAGTTAGCCAAGGGTTTGTAGCAGTATCGGATGCAATGTCACAAATGGCAAAGCAATTAGACTCTACTGTTTTCACAATGCAAAGTATTTCGGAAGAATTCAATAAATCTGTTAAAACTTATGTATGGTTCAATGAAACGGCAATTAAAGCGGCAGAACAGTTAAAAAGTGCCAGTAATGAATTCCGTGTAGCTGCTCAACCATTTAACGAAATGATAGGCACGACTACTGACGTGATGCGCCAAACTATCGGTCATTTGAATTATATGGGTTATGCATCAATACAGGCTGTTGCAGATGCTTTGGAAAAGAAGGTAGACATTTCACTTGAGTCCAGAGAAGAATGGATGAAAGTTTTTGCCGAGTCAGTTATCACAGTATTTGAAACCAACATGAAGGAGTTCCATGAAAAACTTCTTATCCAGTTCAACAATAAAGAAGATGTAAACATTAATAAAATAGATGCAACGCAAAGTGACACGGAGAAAGAGCAATTTAATTTAGCAATCGAAAAAATCATAAGGGATAAATTAGCGTATGAAGCTATCAAGCATATTACGCGTCTCCGTGAATTAAGTGACCATCAACAACAGTAATAATTATTGGATGAGGGGTAGTATTATGGAAAACACAATTAAGACTAAAGCAACATTAATCAGTGCTATTATATGTGGTGTGATAATCATATTTGTTATTGGTATGTTCATATTTCAGTCGGTTACTGATGACAGAATATCACCACATATTTATATCGCTTTAGGCGATTCGGTATCATCAGGATATGGGCTTGTTGGTTATGCACATTCACCTGAAGGCAGACACACCGCTCTATTTTTTGAAAAAATAAGAAATGATGGCTATGTCGACGAATTTCATAGTTTCGCAACAAGTGGATTTACTACATCAGATGTACTTGATTTGCTCAATAACTTAAATGATTCCGAGCGCAGAGTATTTAATAATGCCCGCATAATTACATTAAACATAGGTGGAAATAACTTATTAACTCCTTTTTTAGCCTATCTGACAGATTTGGAAGTTGTTTCTGGAGCAGGAAACATCAGAACAGGAGTTGGTGGCGTAGTATCAGGAACGTGGGGAATAATATATGAGATAATTTCAGGTGTAGGTAATTCGCCATCTCCAGATGATGATACCCGGTTTAGCTTTGGTGGAGTCGTAAGAGGCTTTGGAGATATTGTGATTGGTCTTGGGGAATTGCTAGTAGGGGCTGGTGAGATTATTGGCGGTTATCCAGACGTAGTGTCAACATGGAGAGGGACACTTTCACCAGAATTAGAAGCGTTATTTGATGAAGGTGTGAATACTTTTTCACAAGAATTTGTTGAAATTATAACATGGCTCGAAACTCACGCTCCAAATGCAACAATAATGGTAAATACAATTTTTAATCCTATACCAGAAGAAATATTATCAGTTTCTGTGCCAATTTCTAACTGGTCTAGTATGTTAATTAACGCTATGAATGATACGATTATAGATGAAAGTGATAACAGAAATTTCGTTGTGACAGATGTTTATTCATTTTTTTCTTATCGTCTTGATTTGACAAGTTTCAACTTAAATCCTTTTGCGGGAGAAATTTCTTTTGATTTGGTGCATCCAAATGCCGAAGGACACATGTTAATTGCAGAACATAACTATATTGCCTTTAGTCAATATGCGTCAAGTAGGAATTAAAAATTCAATATACAAAAAAGGCTTAATAGCGACAAGATAAATTTGCTGTTGAGCCTTTTTGAAAAACTGTTGGGAGTGAATCCGAATTAGTATAAATGGAATAATCAACCAATACTGTGGAAATACTAAAGGTACAGCCAAACAGGGCAAAGCTGGAGAGCAACCCGACGAGAGTCGTGAGTTTTAAGCGGTAAAGAACGGCAAGTTGCCCCCAGCTTGTCGTTTTTTTTACATTCACCGATAATGCTCCCAGCGGATAAACTCCGGGGTTTGGGGCAACGCCCCAAGGTTTTACGCAGCCATCCTATCATCAAAAAATATCGAGATTTGGCTGTAAGCCTAAGCCATGCCCCAATCTCGTGCGGGCATCGTCCATTTCTTTGTGATTTCTCTCACTGAGAAGTACACGACCTTGCGAATGGAATCATCGGTGGGAAGGATGGCTTTCGTCTTGGTGAATTTGCGCAGTTGGCGGTGATAGGCTTCTACTGCGTTGGTAGTGTAGATGAGGTGGCGAATTTCTTGCGGATACTCGAAAAAGGTGGTTAATTCTGCCCAGTTGGCATCCCATGATTTTAGTATCGAGGGATATTTCTTTCCCCATGTTTCACGAAACTCTTCCAGTGCATACTCGGCATCGTTGAGGTTGACTGCTCCGTAGATTTTCTTTAGGTCGGCGCATACGGCTTTGCGGTCTTTCCACGGCACAAACTTCGTAGAGTTGCGGATTTGGTGTACGATGCACAGCTGATTTTTGGTCTTGGGGAAGGTCTCGTTGATGGCTTCGCTTAACCCTCGCAGATTGTCGTGACAAGCCACGAAAATGTCGGAAACACCGCGTTTTTTAAGGTCCGAGCATACACCCGCCCATAAACTCGCTCCCTCGTTTTCGCTTAACCAGCAGCCGAGGATTTCTTTGTGACCTTCCATGTCAATGGCGAGTACGGTATACACGCATTTGTTGATGATTTGGTTGTCTTTTCGGCTTTTGAACACCACTCCATCAAAATACACGATTGGGTAAATGCTTTCAAGTGGGCGATTTTGCCATTCGTTTACTTCCGGCAAAATCTTGTCTGTGATTTTGGATATCATCGTTTGTGGGATTTCTGCG
>WQRQ01000002.1 GCA_009786685.1 Defluviitaleaceae bacterium | reverse complement strand
ACACTGTTAACCACACCCGATTTGCTAATATTAGACGAGCCGTTTTCGGGACTGGACGAAAATTCCGAAGCAAATCTTATGGAGCTTTTGCAAAAACGAGCCTCCGAAGGCGTAGCAATCCTCCTGGCCTGCCACGAAAAAGCCCTCGCCCAAAAGCTCACAAACACAATTTATACATTGGAGGAAAAAAATGCTGTCACTGATTAAATACAACCTTGACTACTACGAAAAATCCTTTAAATACATCATCCCCGGTCTGTTTTACATTGTTTTTATTGCGATAAATTACCAGACAACCTCCCCCGTGTGGAGTACGTATTTTATCGCCGCACTCGGGACATTTGTGTTTGCCAATTTTATTGCCACAAGCTTTATGACTTGCGAGGATATCACGCAGCAAGGTATCACGCGGCTTCATATTAGGAATGATACGGCGTTTCATCTTGCAAAGATTATTTCGCTTCTGTTGATTATGCTTGTGGCTTGTGTTTTGGTAGTTTTATTTCCGGTGGCTATCGGCTTTTTTGCACGAAGCCTCACTGTTACGGAGATTTTTGTTGCCCTTGTCATCCACCTCATGCTTAGTCTGCTGGGGACGGCTGTGGGGATTTTCTTTACCATTGATTCTTTTTTGATACACGCGACGGTTATACTTTTTTCTGTAATGCCGCTGGCGGCTATGTTTGAAAGCCCGTGGATTATCGGAGCGTCTTATCTTCTGCCACCCGTTAATTTCTTAGCCGAAGACATGCATTATTTAAGCGACCAAAAACTTATGCCGAGCTATAGCCTGTTAGTATTTTTCCTGTATTCGCTGGGTTATTCCTTACTGTTATTCGGCATTTACATTCTCAAAGAAAGAAGGAAAAGAAAATGAAAACAAAAGAATCCCTGCTCAACGACCTAAAAGCCGCAGGGATAAACCCCCGAGGCACACTCTTTGTGCATTCCTCCGTAAAAAGCGTGGGACAATGCGAAAACGGCGCGGACACCATCCTCGACGCGCTGATAGAATACATGCACGACGGCCTTTTGGTTTTACCGACCCACACATGGGAATACGTAACGTGGGAAAAATTTGACGAAAACGGCGCACCCACAAGCGACAAAAACATCTTCGACCACGCAAATATGCCCTCATGCGTAGGCGCGCTATCCAATGTATTTATGAAGCGCGAAGGCGTAATACGCTCGCTTCATCCGACACACTCCGTAGCGGCATTGGGCAAAGACGCCGCCGATTTTGTAGCAGGCGAAGAACTAACCCAGACCCCCTGCCCCCGAAACGGCTGCTACGGAAAGCTATACGACCGCGACGCACAAATTTTATTTCTCGGCTGCCCGCTAACCAAAAACACATACATCCACGGCGTAGAAGAATGGAACAACATACCCAACCGCCTAACAGAAAAACAACATCAAATTTTCATAAAACGCGGCGACGACCTGCTTCCCTGCCCCCAATACCGCCACCACTTTGCAGGCGGAAATGTATCGGATAACTATATCAAGGCCGAGCCGATTTTTATAGAGCGCGGCGCAGCAACCTATTGCAAAATAGGCGACGCTCACAGCATACTAACCGGCGCGGTAAAAATGGCAGACATCACAAGCGAAATCCTGCAAAAAGACCCGGATTATTTTGGCACATTGTAACTTTAATTGCCATACAAATATGCTTGCACATATGTATGGCATTGCATATAATACTCACGGAGGTGAACGCTATGACAGCTTATAAAGAATCATCAATAAAATACACTACAGTCCTGCCGAGAGTATGCATAGACGAATTAAAAAATTTGGCGGACAAAAAAATAATCCCGTCCGTGAGCCAAGGCATTAGATTAGCTATAGAAGAATTTGTAGCGATTCAAAAAAAAGATGAATATGCCGCTTTAATGCGAGAAGCCGCAAACGACAAAGCATTCATAGCCAGAACAATGGACGCACAAAACGACTTTACAATCATAGATAACGAAGGAGCAGGAGAATGGTAAACAAGTGGGATATTTGCTTTTGCACGCTGGACCCCACTCAAGGGTCGGAACAGAGGGGAACACGCCCCGTACTTATTGTGTCTAATAACGCCGTTAACCACTCGCTTCCCGTTTCGACAGTTTTACCATTATCTGCTTTTAAACCCAGCGATATGATTTACCCAACAGAAATTTTATTAGACGCAAATACAACAGGATTGCCAAAGGATTCCGTAGCAATGGTACAACAAATCCGCACAGTTTCGCATACAAGGCTAGAGCCTCCAACAAGGAGACTAAGTTGCCCGGAAGCGCAACAAAAAGTCCTAAAATCTCTACGCACATATTTTGAACTATAATTACGTTACTTTTCCGGTTTAGATGTTTTTGCCAAAACCGGAAAAGTAACGCTTTTTTCGTATATCATGGAGGTGCAAATTGATAAACAAACTCCTAACCACCCTGGACGACCTTTACCCCTTCGACGGTAAATGCTTCCTAAACTACTCAACCCCGTGGCAGCTACTCTTCGCTACGATACTTAGTGCGCAATGTACCGATGACCGTGTAAACATCGTCACGGCGCAGTTATTCGCGGACTTCCCTACTCTGGAAGCCTACGCTACCGCAAACATCTCCGACCTCGAAGCCGCCGTTAAACAAACCGGCTTCTACCGAAACAAAGCCCGCCATTTACAAACCACCGCACGACTTCTCCTTTCCCAACATGGCGGCGAGGTCCCTTCCGATATCGCCGCACTTACATCCTTTAGCGGCGTCGGGCGAAAAACGGCTAATGTCGTACGTGGACATATCTTTGGGATTCCGAGCATAGTAGTAGATACGCACGTTAAACGTGTGTCGTTTCGGCTGGGGCTTACGCAGCACGAATGCCCCGAAAAAATTGAGTACGAGCTTATGGAAAAACTGCCGCAAACCCACTGGATTCGCTACAATCAGCAGGTAATCACCCACGGCAGACAGATATGCAAAGCACCACGCCCACTTTGCTCAGAATGCAAACTTCAAAATCTTTGCAAAAGTGTTAAAATTCTATAATTGACTACAGTGCCGAAACATGAGATATTATCCAAGAAAATGTCACAAGAAAGGATTGATTTAGATGAAAATTATTAAGTACGTGCCAAACACTCTCTCTATCACTCGTATTATCCTCGCTACTTCGCTGCTTGTGCTATGGTTTATTTTGCCTGCGGGATTTGTTCTGTCGCCGTTATTCCTTACTATTTATATAATCGCAGGGATTACGGATATGATTGACGGGCCGATTGCACGCAAATTTAATGTGGCTACCCCTCTCGGCGCAAACCTCGACGGCCTCGGAGATTACATGCTTACGGCTATCTCAATTTTTTTAATCGTGCCGGAGCTTGTTTACAGAGGGCTAAGCCCCATGATTGTAACAATAATTGTCGCGACCATAATCATACTAAAGGGCTTTGGGGTGCTGGTTGGCTACATACGCTACGGCCAGCTTATGATGATGCACACCTATGCTTCCAAAACAGGCGCGATGCTTGCGTTTTTGCTACCGCTTTTCCTGCACCTCACAGGGTTTAACGAAAATCTAATCGTAGGCCTGTTTGGAATATATGTATTCCTGTTCCTATTAGAAGAACTCGCAATCATAGCAGTAATGCCGGAAGCGCGGCGCGACATAGGCGGAATCTACCAAGCATGGCGCATAAGACAACAAAGCAAATGAGCAATGAATTTATAAATGAAATATGCTCCGAAAAAGGGATTCTTCTGGAATCCCTTTCTTTTGGTTATGTACAGCGGCTTACAAAGGACGGGGTATCTAAAAATATTTTCGGGTCGTTTTGGGATATAAACAGTGCGGCGAGCGACCGCATAGCCTGCGACAAAACCGCGTGCTACACCCTTCTCGCCAAAAGCGAAATCCCCGCCATAGCCCACAAAATCCTATTCAACCCACTCCGCAGAATCGGCCGGGCAGGCAAAAACGGCGCGTGGGAGCTTGCCACGGGCTTCTTCAAAAAGCACGGCAAAAAAGTAGTCCTAAAGCCTAACCAGGGCACACAGGGCATGGACATATACCTATGCCAATCCATCCCCGAGCTGGAAGCCGCCGCTCACGCCATCTTCCAAAACCACCCTGACGCGGCACTCAGCCCCTACAAAGAAATCCAAAACGAGTACCGAGTATTCTACCTAAACGGAGAATGCCGCTTTGTGTACGGCAAGGAGAAGGGTGATACATGGCAACACAATCTAACACAAGGCGCAACCGCCTTCGAAATTTTTGACGAAGAAAAAACAGCAAAAATAAAATCCCTGGCCACCCGCGCCGCGGATTGCATAGGGATTACCTTCGCAACAATCGACATAGCAGAATCCCCAAGCGGAGACCTCGCCATCATGGAAATAAACTCCGGCGTACAATGCCGCCACCTTTTGGAACAGTTACCGCACCTGCGACCGACGATAAAAAATATCTTTGCCGACGCTATAAATTTACTATTGGGTCGGATTTAAGCAAAACAACGCTTTCGCCCTTGTCACACGGGCGGATTACATATTCACCAAGGCGAGCGGGGATAAAAACCGAACGAGCTTCTTCCACTGTAACGGTATGAGAATTCACCTCGAAAACAGCCGAGCCTTCCACACATGTGTAAACGGAAAATATCTGCGGGTTGGATGTAGCCGTGATTTGCGACGTAACAGTCTGCTTTTCCACGGTAAAATGCTCGGCAGCCTCGTTTATTTTACCAAACTCAGTCACAGCCAGCGCGTCGCTCACATGCAGCGGACGTGGCATTCCATCCGCGCCAACCCGCCCAAAGTCGTACAAGCGGTATGTTATATCGGAATTCTGCTGGATTTCCGCCACTCTTATGCCCGGTGTAAGCGCGTGTATCAGCCCTGCGGGGATGTTTATAATGTCGCCCCTGCTCACCTTTATGCGGTTTAGGCATTGCTCAACCGTTCCGTCTTCGTATGCTTTGGCCAATACCTCACGGGTTACGCCTTCCTTTAAACCAACAACAAGCAACCCGTCCGTAGGCGGCGTTAGAATATACCAAAGCTCGCTCTTGCCCGTGTCGGCCTCGCCCTTTAACCGCGCATACTCATCATTAGGGTGTACCTGAACAGAAAGCACATCGCGGGCGTCTATCACCTTTACCAACAGCGGGAATTTTTCTCCCGCGTGCGTGCCAAGCACCGCCGCACGGTCCTTTGCGATAAAATCCGCAAATGCCATGCCCGCGTATTCGCCGTTTTCGATTATGCCCATTTCATTTGGGCGGCAGGTTATTTCCCAGCTTTCGCTGCCCCAAATCATCTTTTTGATTATCGGTTTAAATAAAATCGGATACATACAAATCTCCTACTCCACAAGTTTATCGGTGAACAAAACCCCATCCAGATGGTCAATCTCATGGCAAAACGTAGCCGCAAGAAACCCCTCACCGCTTACACTAATCGGCTCTCCATGCCTATCCACGCCCGTAACCATAACCCGCAACGGCCTAACAACATGCCCACGAGACGCACCCGGCGCGATAGACCCCTCCAACACACGCTGCGTCTCCGCACTCTCCTCCAAAATACTCGGGTTAACAACCTCAATAACCCCACTCTTATCCACAACAACAAAAACCCGCCGCAGCACACCAACATGCACCGCCGCACAACCATACCCCTTAACATGCCGCAAAGTATCCGCCATATCATCCAACAGCGTCCAAAGCCGCTCGTCAAACTTTACGACGGGCTTACTTTTTTTGCGAAACAATGCGTCGCTAAAATTAGTTAAATTTCTGATAGCCATGGCTTAGCTCCATCTCTATAGGTGGATTTGGCCTTATTAATCAAGTAATGCAAGCATTTACGAAAGAATTGAATAATTTTCTGCTGTTTTCATCGTGCAAGCTACATTCGGGATGCCATTGCACCGCCCACACGAATTTTTTATCGGGCATGTAAACCGCTTCGATTAAGCCGTCGTCTGCTTTTGCCATGCAAGCAAGTTTGTCGGACAATTGGAGGATTCCTTGATGGTGGGCACTGTTTACCGCAAGAGAATCCTTTTCAAAAAGTGTGCGGAGCGGGCTTCCTTTTTCGGGTAAAATATTATGTGCAGGCAAAGAGTACGCCTGCTGATGAACGGATGGCGAGGAGCATTTAAATTGCGAAGGCAAATCTTGATAGAGCGTACCGCCAAGCGCGACATTGAAAAATTGAAGCCCTCTGCAAATTCCAAACGCCGGCTTATTCATTTCCAACACGGCGCGTGAAAAAATATAATCTTCCATGACATCACGGACAACGCATACTTCTTCGCAGGCGGGGATTTTTTCTTCGCCATATCGCCCCGGAAAAACATCCTGACCTCCCGTAAATAAAAATCCGTCGGCGGTTTTACATATCTGTTCAAGCAAAACTCCGTCTTCCACCAAAGGCAAAATCATCGGAAGCCCACCGGCTTGGATTATCCCTTCCAAGTAGCCCGGCAGCATCCATATGCTGTTTTTTTCGTTGTCCCAAAGCGGCATTACGCCAATTAGCGGTCTGCTCATTTTACCCCTCCATCCGTGAAATAAAAATTAGATTTATCCACGATTTGCCATTTCTCTTTGGATGTTGCGTTGTACGGATTTTTTTGCTTCGGTTTCGCGTTTGTCATATAGCTTTTTTCCTTTGGCGAGGGCGATGTCGATTTTTACATAACAGCGAGAAAAGTACGCTTTTATGGGGACTATAGTGTAGCCTTCTTTTGTTACGCCCATGCGGAGCTTATTTATTTCTTTTTTGTGGAGTAGGAGGCGGCGTTTGCGTACCGGGTCGGGGTTAAAGATGTTGCCGTGGGTGTAGGGCGAGATGTGCATTCCTTCTATAAAGGCGGAGTTGCCTTCTATGCGGATGTAGCTTTCTTTTAGGTTGCAGCGGCCTAAGCGCATGGATTTTACTTCTGTGCCGGTGAGGGCTATGCCTGCTTGGAAGGTTTCTTCTATAAAATATTCGTGAAATGCTTTTTTATTTTGCGAAATTAATTTATTTTCCATATTTACACCAGCTTTCTAATAGGTTACATTATACATGTAACAAATTTGTAATGAAAGGGTAAATTATGTTTAGAAATCGAAATTTATTTGAAGGCGAGTCGGATAAACTGCGACGGCGATACCGAGCTTTTCAGATTGGTTTTTTTGTCATGCTTGGTATCATGGGCTTTACGGTGTACGCAAACTTTGATTACTGGGTCTTTAAGACTTTGATTGCTAATAATTATGTATTTACAAGCGCGTTGGACGAGCTTTACTCTCGTCATATTTTGGAAGAAAACAGACGCAACGGTTTTAGGCGGGATTTCGACCGGGTTGTGATTTCGATAGTGACGGCGGAGCTTTCTGAGATAAATAACGACAGGCATACGTATCTTTATGCCCCGCAGGAAATCCAGCATGTGCGTCAAACCGATAGGGCTGTGGCGCGTACGGCCAATATAGAAAAAATTAACGATGAGACAGTGTATCTGTTTATCCCAAATATCTCGCGAATTACGCGGGAATTTGTGCAAAGACATAGTAGCTATTTGGCGCAGTACGATAATCTTGTGTTGGACTTGCGCGGCAATTATGGCGGCTGGCTCGCGGATTTCCATAGAATTGCTGATTTGTTTGTGCCAAGCGGAGCGGTTTTGAGCCATGAAGAAACGCGGCTTGCTTTATTTACGCGGACGATTACTTCTAGCGGTGACGCGTATTTTGATTTTGATAACGTCGTTATTTTGCAAAACAGACGCACAGCCAGCGCGGCAGAAGGCCTTATAATGGCGTTAAGCGAGCATGTACCTAATGTTACCACTGTTGGGCAGACCACGTTTGGCAAAGGTACGGGGCAGGTTACTGTGCCGCTTACGGGCGGATATGCCGTACGTGCTACGGTTTTGCGGGTGCTTGGGCCGCAGGGACAATGCATTCATAATGTGGGCGTAGAGCCGGATATTGAAATGGATATGGATGCCGATAAAATTGAAAAGGCATTGGAAATCATATCTTCTTCATATAATAGCCAACACCCATAGCTGTGAGGATGTAAATGGGATTGTTTAGGTCGGGTTCGATTTTGCGGCGGATGTTGGCTATGTTTACGCGCAAAACCAGATTGTCGCTGTTGAACGGCCCCCAGATTTCGCTGATGATTTGCTCGTGGGAAAGCACGGTATTTTGATTTTTTGAAAGCAGTGACAAAATTTTAAATTCGATGGGTGTGAGGTGAACCTCACGCCCATTTTCTGTTACTTCGCGGCTTTGGAAGTTTATCGTGAGGTCGCCTTGGGTGAAGGTCGTTTTTTTTGGGGATGGCTCGCGGTGTTGTAGTATCATGTCGGTTGCTTCTTGGGCGTTTGTGGTGGTTTGGTAGCCGTGGATGGTTAGGATTTCGCAGAGTTTTTCGCGCTCCGTGGGGTCTTTGTGTTGGATTAGGATTTTCATTTTTAGCTCCATTCCGCCGCACACGGCGGCACAAATAATTTATAAAATTGACCAAGCTATGTTATATTATATCTGACAGGAGGCGCGTATGCCTAATAAATTTTCGGAAGGCGTGTACGAAATCGTAAAAAGTATCCCGCATGGGAAGGTTATCTCGTACGGGCAGATAGCTCGTATGCTGGGCAAACCACGCGGCGCACGTGAGGTAGGTTGGGCAATGCGTAACTGCCCCGAAGGTCTGCCATGGCATCGCGTAGTAATGGCCGACGGAAGCATAGCAAGCGGCGCGTACAGCGAAATGCGCCGCACCCTCTTGGAAGAAGAAAGCATAACCTTCCTACCCGACGGTCGTGTAGACATGAAAGCCTGCATGTGGTACGATTAACCAAATGTATCCGTAGCTCAGGGGATAGAGCGTTCGCCTCCGGAGCGAAAGGCCGCGCGTTCGATTCGCGCCGGATACAACAGGAAAACCCCGATAAATACCAAATTTGTCGGGGTTTTTGTAGTCAATTTGCTCAAACTTTTTCAACAGCTTGCACATCATCGCGTTCTTTGTGATGCACGGGATTGGGGACAGCGTCTCCGGGAGCTTGAACTTGCTCTTTCTCCATATTCCTCCGTGCCGCTGATAACATTAATTTTATTCGGTTTAATTGATTGACTTCGCTTGCGCCCGGGTCGTAGTCTACGGCTACTATGTTTGAGTTGGGGTATTTGTTGTGTAGGGTTTTTATTATTCCTTTGCCTGTTACGTGGTTGGGTAGGCAGGCGAAGGGCTGGGTACATACTATGTTGTTTACGCCTGTGTGGATTAGTTCAATCATTTCGGCGGTGAGAAACCAGCCTTCGCCTGTTATGTTGCATACGGAGACTATGGGCTTGGCGAGTTCGCCCATTTCGTGGATGGAGATGGGTGCGGTAAAGCGACTGCTTTTTTGCAGGGCGCGGCGCATGTGGCGGCGGTATAGTTCTACAAATATGATTCCTGCGCCGCCTACTATGGAGAGTTTTTTTGAGCCGCCGAGGTAGCGGTGGAGAACCTTTGCGTTGTAGCCGTTGTACAGTACAAAGTCGGTGAGGTCGGGAACTACGGCTTCTGCGCCTTCGTTTTCGAGCAGGGTTACAATGTCGTTGTTTGCGGTGGGGTGGTATTTGACCAAGATTTCGCCTACTACGCCTACACGCGGAAGGGAGATATCGCGAAGGGGCAGACTATCGAAATCGGCCACTATTTCGTAGCATTGGCGTCGGAAGGTGTGGCGATTGCCGTTGCGCACGCTTTTTTGGCATTTTTCATTCCAAAACTCGTACAGGGCATTGGCTGTGCCCGCGACGGCCTCGTACGGGCGCGTGCGATACAACACGCGAGAAAGAAGGTCGCCATACACAAGGGCTTGCATGGCCTTGTTAATAAGCCCGACGGTAAATTTAAAACCGGGATTTTTTTCAAGCCCGAGAGCCGAAAAAGAAATAACGGGAATATGCGAAAACCCCGCCTTAGCAAACGCCTTACGGATAAATCCGATATAATTGGAAGCACGACAACCGCCACCCGTCTGCGACATAAGCACAGAAACATTTTCGAGGTCGTACTCGCCCGATTGCAGCGCATTAAGCACCTGCCCCACGACAATAAGCGCGGGATAGCAGGCGTCATTATTTACATATTTTAAGCCCGTATCAATACTCGCCTTATCAATCGAGGGCATAACAACAAGGTTATACCCCTCCGACTGAAACGCATGTTTTAAAACATCAAAATGGAAAGGAGCCATCTGCGGGCAAATTATCGTATGCTTCTCGCGCATTTCCTGCGTGAAAACCACACGCGGCTTACGCGCAGTCGGCTTACGGTTTAGAATCCCACGCTCGCGCCGCTCGGAAAGCGCGGCAAACAAGCTCCGTATCCGTATCCGCGCCGAGCCGAGGTTACTAACTTCATCAATCTTCAGCAGCGTAAAAATCTTACCCGCCGCTTCCAAAATCTCCTGTATTTCATCCGCAGTAACAGCGTCCAACCCACAGCCAAAAGAATTCAACTGTATCATCTCAATATCCACACGCGACCGCACCCAATGAGCCGCCGCATAAAGCCGCGAATGGTAAGCCCACTGGTCACGCACCCCAAGCGGCCTAACCACCTTGCCCATATGCGCAACAGCGTCCTCACTAAGCACAGGAATCCCATACGACGTTATCAACTCAGGTATCCCATGGTTAATCTCAGGGTCGATATGATAAGGCCTTCCCGCCAAAACCACGGCAATCATATTATTTCTCTCGATATAATCCACGGCCTCGTCGCCCATCCGTTTTACATCCGCATAGTACCTATCCTGCTCCGCCAAAGCCTTAGCCAAAGCCGCCCTAACCTCCCGCGCTGGTATCCCCGAAAACTCCTCCACCATCCGCTTCTCCAAACTCTTAGGCTCGCCAAGATTAAAAAACGGATTTTCAAACCTTACCCCAAGCTCGTCCAATTCCTCCACATTATTCTTAATATTCTCGGGATAAGACGTAACTATCGGGCAATTATAATTTTGGTCGGCACAACTCAACGTCTGCTTCTCAAACGCAATACAGGGATAAAAAATATACTTAACACCCTGCTTAACCAACGCCATAATATGACCATGCGCCAATTTTGCAGGGTAACACTCCGACTCACTGGGAATCGACTCAATCCCCAACTCATACAACTCCCGCGAAGACCTCGGCGAAAGCACAACCCTATAACCCAGTTCCGTAAAAAACGTATGCCAAAGCGGATAATTTTCATACATATTCATAACCCGCGGCAGCCCAACAACACCACGCGGTGCGTTACTCTCTTCCAACGAGTTATATCCAAAAACACGCTCATATTTTTGTGCATACAAATTAGGCAAATCCGAATTTTGTGTTGTTTTGCCTATACCTTTTTCGCACCTATTACCTGAAATGAAAGACCTTGGGGACGCTGTCCCCAACTCCCCTGCAAGGGGACCAGCCCCCTTGACCCCTTCATTTGTGGATGTAAACTTGTTAACGGTTAGTAGGCAGTTGTTTTCACACGCTTTACAGCGTGTGTGGGAGGTACTCACCCTTAGAGCCGTCAGGTCGTCCTTGGAAAGTAGCGACGTTACTAGGCGTGGGCGGCAGCGTTCGCGGGCTAGTAAGGCCGCGCCGAATGCACCCATCAAACCCGCGATATCGGGGCGGATGGCTTCGCGTTCGCTTACCATTTCGAAGGCGCGGAGTACGGCTTCGTTGTAGAATGTGCCGCCTTGTACAACTATATTTTTGCCCATTTGTGATGGGTCGGTGATTTTGATTACCTTTTGCAGCGCGTTTTTTATGACGGAGTATGCAAGACCTGCGGAGATGTCTGCCACGGCCGCGCCCTCTTTTTGGGCTTGTTTTACGCGGGAGTTCATAAAGACGGTACAGCGTGAGCCTAGGTCTACGGGGTTTTCGGCAAATAGTGATTGCTCGGCAAACACTTCGATAGGTAAGTTTAGTGAGCGTGCGAAGGTCTCCAAAAACGAGCCGCACCCTGCGGAGCAGGCTTCGTTTAGTAGTACCGTGTCGATTATGCCGTTTTTTATGCGCAGGCATTTCATGTCTTGGCCGCCGATGTCCAGGATAAAGTCCACGGCGGGGTCGAAAAACGCTGCGGCGCGATAGTGGGCTACTGTTTCGATTTCGCCAAGGTCTGCGCCTAAGGCGGATTTCATTAGGCCTTCACCGTAGCCTGTTACGCATGAGTAGCGGATAGTTGCGGCGGCGGGTAACAATTCATATATTTCGGTTAGGGCTTTGCGGGCTACGTTTAGCGGGCTGCCCTCGTTGCTTTCGTAGAAGGTGTACAGCACCTCGCCTTCCGAGCCGATTAGCACGGCCTTTGTGGTGGTTGAGCCTGCGTCTAGGCCAAAGTAGCACTCGCCTTCGTACGTCGCTAGTTCGGCTTTCGGTACGATATGCTTTTTATGTCGCTCGCGGAAGGTATGGAATTCCTCCGGGCTTGTAAACAGCGGCTCAAGCCGCGAGATTTCAAACGGTAGCTCCTGTTGCTCCAGCAAGTTATCTATTAGCGTGGAGATATCCATATCCGCGCCCTCGTTTTCTGCGCGGATGGCCGCGCCCAGTGCGGCAAAGAGGTGGCCGTCCTTGGGCGTAATCACCTGCTCCGGCGAAAGCCCAAGCACCTCCACAAACCGCGCCCTTAGCTCCGACAAAAAATGCAACGGCCCACCAAGAAAAGCAATATTACCACGGATAGGCTTTCCGCAAGCAAGTCCGCTGATTATCTGGCTTACGATGGCTTGGAAAATCGAGACAGCAAGGTCGGGGCGAGCCGTTCCTTCATTAATAAGAGGCTGCAAATCGCTTTTGGCAAAAACGCCGCAGCGCGCCGCGATTGGATAGATTACCGTGTGGCTTTTGGCCAGCTCGTTTAGGCCTGCTGCGTCTGTGTCTAGCAATGTTGCCATTTGGTCTATAAATGAGCCTGTCCCACCTGCGCATATTCCGTTCATGCGCTGCTCTATTGTGTTTGTAAAGTAGATAATTTTCGCGTCCTCGCCGCCGATTTCTATTGCGACATTGGTGGACGGCGCGTATTTTTCGATAGAATCGGACACGGCAATGACTTCCTGTACAAAAGGCACGCCCACCCAGTTAGCCAACGAAAGCCCACCCGACCCCGTAATCATCGCCCTAAAAGAAAACTTATCAAGCACCTTCATGGCCTCGGCCGCCAGCGAAAGCAGCGTCTCCTTAATATTAGAATGATGGCGGCGATACCGCTCAAAAACAGGCGTAAACCCACCGTCTGTCACCACAAGCTTAATCGTCGTAGAGCCAATATCTATCCCCAGTCTGTATGTATTCATCTGCAAGTTCCCCTTCCCTTATCACAACCATAATTATAACGTGTTTTCGCAGATGATGGAAGTAGAAAAAAAAATCCAACAAACTACTTGACGTGACGTAGTAGTTTGAGTTACAATAACTACAACGTCAGACGTAGTAAAAACGAAAGGGGCAAATTAATGCAAAACATCACTATAGGCAGTGATGTAATGCGAGGATATATCGACCTGATAATCCTACGGGTGCTGTGTGACGGGGATTCCTACGGCTACGAGATTTCCAAGAAGATAACGGAAATCTCGGAAAACAGCTATGTAATGAAGGAAACCACACTATATTCCGCATTTTCACGCCTGGAGAAATTAAAATATGTACGCTCTTATCCCGGCTCCGTAACAGGCGGCCGCGAGCGAACGTACTACGCCTTAGCAGAAGAAGGCCGCCGGCACTTCCGTCACAAATGCGACGAGTGGGTGGCCACAAAAGACCTAATCTCAAAATTTATCCAAACCGAAAGGACTGATTAAAATGGAAGCAATAAAAACATACTTGGACAATGTATTTAGCGCGTACCCACAAACAAGCGAGGTACAAAACCTACGACACGACATGCTGGCAAACATGGAAGAAAAATTCAATGCACTAAGACAAGGCGGGAAATCCGAACACGAGGCCGCCTACACAGTAATAGCCGACTTCGGAAGCATCGAAGAAATAACAACAGAGCTTGGCCTAAACAAAAGCCCCGAAGCCGAAAAAGCAATCCACCTGTCATGGGAAGAAGCCCAAACCTACATTTCTACCCTAAAGAAAACAGGCATATGGATAGGCTTTGGTGTATGGCTGATAATTGCAGGGATTTCGGCGGTTGTATTTATCGACAACGTATTTGTGATGTTTTTGGCGATAGCGACAGCCGTGATTATCTTTATAATAAGCGGAATAAAGCGCAGCGACTACGGCCACTTGGAAGAAACACCAATACAACTAAACCACGACGCCCGCGAAAAAATCGAAAGCGGACGCGCTAATTTTATGCCGCGTTATACCGCGATGACATGCTGCGGCGTGGTATTGATACTTTTGTCTGTAGGAGCATTTGGCGTAATTGAGTACCCCGTAGAAATCTTCTTAAACATCATCGGCATTGCGGTATTTTTGTTTATCACATCAAGCAGCAGTCTCTCCGCATACGATGTTTTGCTCGGCAAGGGCAATTATCGCAACAAAAAATCAAATACACAAGTCGGCAGAATCATCAGCACGATAGCCGTAGTTTATTGGCCTGTTGCCACTGCGATTGGATTATGGCAGCTATTTGCCGGTAATGCATATTTTTGGGTGGTATGGCCGGTAGCAGGCGTTTTATTTGGCGGAATCGTCGGCGGCGTAGCCGTTTGGTTTGGCAGTAAGAAAGAGTAATAAAAAGACGCTAAGCGTATAATACGAACCCAAGAGGGGGGTCTGAGTCCATATTATACGGTTAACGCCTTTTTCCGTATTATACACGGAATATGTTGGAAATGCAATGGGTAATTTAAAATATTTAGACGAAAAACAAGCTATTTCTTGGCAGCTTGTTTTTTTGTTGGGCGCGGCTCAAAGAGGGTACACCGCTCGCCGGTTGTTTCGTATACTACGTCGGATGGCAGTTGCTTGGATTTAAAGCCAAAAAACCGACAGGCTCTCGGCTGGCTTGGCTTCCATGTGTTTACATAGTGCTTGCATTTCATACAGTTCATATCTTCACCAAAAATTCGCGGGCATAGTTTGATTTTGGGAACAGGTCGCCAAAGCCCATGTCGGTTATTTTTATGGTTAGCTCCGTGTTGGAGTGGAATGTGGGGCTTACTTCCAGGCGGGTGACGCCTTTTGGACGCGGGGGCAGGCCGTCCAGTTGCATTTTTGATACGGTGCGGCCGTCGCCTGTTGGGGATAGCTCTGCTATGTCCAATGAGATTTCGCCCTCGACCGCGCTGTTTACCAAGAAAAGCTTGCTCGGGTGCTGTTGCCACCAAAAGCCGTTACGTTCTATTAGGGTTAGGAAATTTTTGCCGTCGGACAGTCCTATGTCGTTTGTTAGCTGGTGCTTGTCTTCGATTGCTAAGGGTGTGTCTATTATTCCCAGTTCGCGGGCGGCTATGCAGGCCGCACCTTCGGCGGTTATCATTTTTGGATTTTTGTAAAATTTTACGCGCTCTTTTGGAAAAATAGAAGCTACGGCTTCCTTTGCCCACAGCATATCAAAGCCGCCGCCTACGCATAGGACGGTGTCTATTTGTGCAGGCGCAAAAGCCTTTCCCGAAAGGCTTTTCGCCATCACATCGCCTATGAAGCGGTTGAAACGCTTGTTATATGGTGCGATTAGCTCCTGCACGCGCTCGTTTGTTAGTGTGTGCTGAACGGGAGGGTATACGAAATTATAGTACAGCTTTTGCGGCTTTGTGCGGATGTTTTTTTGAAATAAGATATCCTTGTGCTGGTATGTGAAGGCTTTTAGCTGCTCCTTTAAGTTAGACGCCACCTCGCCGTCATCCGATAAAAACGAGCCAAACAGCGCGTTTATATCCTTTGTCAAAAACGACAAACTTATCTCGCTGTCAAAAACGGAGCTTAGGCTCACCACGCTTATACCGCCGTCTTTTTCTGCCACGCTGTATAGGCCGCCGCGTAATTCTCGGCTTCCTATGTCCAGGAGTAGTGCGTTTTCGGGGGTTTTTGGTGGAGCTTGGTAGTGGTGGGCGAGTACGCATTCGCGGTCGGGGACGAGTGCGATTAATTCCTTTTCGTAGCCGGCTTGTTTAAAAACGCGGGTTAATTCTTCATGTGCCTGCGCACTAAAATATGCGGGAACGGAGACCACTATGCCTACGATTTCCGCCTTTGGGTTGATGTTTTTTACGCTGGCGAGCATTTCCTTGATAAATAGTGCAAAAACCCCCGCCACACTTAGCGACCGTCCGCCTACGTCGAGATAATCAAACCGCCCCATACGCGCAAGCATCGACGAAAATACCGTACCCGCACCCGCGTTAAGCACAGCGTATTCGCCAAAGACCCATTCCTTGGTCTCGGGAATATACTGCATTACCGTGGGGATAGACGGTTTTCCGTACCCGCCGCTTAGGTCTATTGCCTCCGCGCTGTTTTCTGCCAAGTTGTAAAACGCGATTGCGGATGAATCGTTCCCTATGTCCAGCCCTATTATATAGTAGGCCTCGTCCTTCTTTTTTTCGGCGGGAAGGGATTTGTATTTTTTCCAGTTCATTTCAAGTGCCCCCTATCTTGCGGCTATTACATTTGCACGCAAAATCACTTGGTCTTTATGTCTGTAGCCCGCTGTCATCACCTTTACAATCTCGCCTTTTTCAAAGCTCTCGTGCTTTTCTGCGACGATTACTTCGTGTTCTTTGGCGTTAAATTGCTCTTTTATCGACGGGCGGATTACGGTAATATTATTTTTTTTGAGAATAACCTCCAAGGAGCGGAAGGTGGAATCCAACACCTGCGCTATCGCAGTAACGCTTTCGTTTTGCGATTCTCGCAGCCGCGAAACACTGTGCGTTAGAATTTCCTCAAATGTGCATACCTCGTACAGCAGCACTTCTTTTTTAAAACGGAATGACGCTTTGTCCAGCTTTTCTGTGTATTTTATGATTTGATTTTCCATGCGCTCGCGGCATGGGGCAAAGATTTCGCTGTTTTTGCATTCTTCCAAGAAGGCGGCTATGGTGTTTTCTTCTGTTGGTGGATTTTCTGTCCATGCGTTGCGTACGCCTTCCAGTATCGCTTGGGCTTGCTCGGCGTCGCTTAGCGTGCTTTTTTCTATGGAGAATTCCTTTAGCACATCCCCGCTTTGGCTTGTGAATGACTGTGTGCTTTCTTGTAAGCCAGCTATTTTTATTTCTATGGTCTCGCGGATGCCGGATACTATATCCCGCTCCAACGAAACCTCCGGTAGTCCGCTGTTTTCAAGGGCTGCAAAGCTTCCGCCAAAAACATCAATTATCTCCTCGGCAAGTAAAACATCCGAGCTTATCATACGCTGCAATGTGTATGTCGCCTTTTTGTACTCCATGCCAAAATTGCCCAGCAATGCCATTGCCTCCGTGTCCAGCGCGTCTGTGAAAGCCTTGCGCTCGGGCGGTATTGGGGTTGCGGCTCCCAATGCGGCATTTAGCTCACTCTCGAATTCTTCCAACGGGCGACACGCGGCGGTGGGCTTTAGCGGCGGCGAGTTTAACAGGTTTTTAAGTTCCTCGATTATCGGACCTGTTTGCTGGTATGCCTCGCGCAAGGCGTCCAAAATACATGTTACCGCAGCGTTTTTTGGTGCAGCTTCTTCGAGAGCCAGGACTTGTACCTTTATTATGTTGCCGAGTTCTTCCCACTCGCGCTCTATAAGCTCCGTGTAAAAACGTGCGGTTTTTCGGCTGTGAAGGTCGTCAAAGCCGGTTTGACAAAAGCGTAATGCCTCGCGGTATGTGGTGTAAAAATCGTAAAAATTGCCCAGTAAAATCATCTCAAAGGATTCGTCCCATACCTCGTTTTCGCTGCGTAGGCCTGTTGCAAACTCTTTTTCTTGCTTTTCGATGTTTTCCATCGCGCTTATTACCGCGTCGTCTACGATTGCTCGCTTTTCCAGCGTTATGGGGTTTGAGCCTTCTTGAAAATCGCCTGTTTCTTCTTCGAATTCCCGCAGGCGCGAGTTTAGCACCTCGCAGATTCCCATGATTAGCGAGCGCACTGTTGGGCTGTCAAAGGTTTGCTCGTCCGCGAGCGTTACCACGCGGCGGTACACACCCATCAGCCCTACGAGGTGTGCGTATATCGTCTCGTCGCTTTCGCCAAGGCGCGAAAAACGAGCCGAGTCTGCGGATACTTGTGCGCACACGGCTTCGTTTACCGCCGAAAATTTTTCTCTTATGCTTTGGCTTAAACTTTTGACGGAAACGGCTTTATACTCCTGCCAAGCCGCCCACAATGGGCAAGCTTCTCCGCTAGACATACAGCTCATCCACCGAAAGCTCTGTAACTACGCCGTCCGTGGAAAGGCTCTTTGCCATCACTCGCAGCATGTTATCCTGCCCTACGTGGAAAATCACTTTTACCTTCTCCTGTCCGCGTACGCCCTGCGGGATTCCGCGTAGAGATGTACCGGCTAGGCGTTTCATGCCTTCTTGGTTTACGGTTATGTTTTTCTCTGCATCCAAGCCGGGCACTGTGTTTTCGTAGGCTACGATTGCCATGCTCGTTACATTGTCGTGATTTGTCATAAGCGGCTCGGGTGCGTCCACGGTTAGCCCGTCCTTTGGAATATCCAGCCCCGCAGGCACAATTTCCATAAACCGACGCCCCGCGATTTCCAAGCCCAGCGGATGAATCGTCCGCTCCTGAACAACCGGCCCACGAACGGTAGGCATCATAATCATATTGCAATAATACGCCGCCCCCTGCGAAATACTAAGCGCGGGGCTGATTTTCGACTTAAACGGCTCTTTGCCGAAACGCTCTGTGATTTTTTCTCCTACATATAAAATGGAGGAGCTTCCGCCAACGAGGAAAATTTCGTCGATATCGGCCTCGGCAAGCCCGCCCGCTTCCAGGCAACGGCTTACGCAATTAAGTGTTTCGTCGATAAGGTCGCTTACACTTTTATCGCAGAATTTTTCGTATGCTTCTTGGCTGTCGCCCAGCGCGTTTACTCGCTTATGCGTTAAAAATTGCTCGCGGGTTATCTCCATATTGATGTTTACGATACGCGGCTCTTGGATGAGCGGCGCGAGGGTTACTTTTGTGGTTTTTGTTTGGCTTAGTCGTTCTTTTGCTTGGTTTGCTGCTTGTTGCAAGCGTACAAGGGCTACTTTCTTCTGGCGTTTGCTTACGCCGTCGTCTGCGTCTTCGTCAAAGAGGTCTATTTCTTCGCCTGTTATTTTTTTGAATTCTTCGTATACGATGTCTATGATTACCTTGTCGATGTCGTTTCCGCCAAGGTCGTTGTCACCGTAGGTGCTTATGATGGAAATAGTCGGCTCGCCCGCTTCTTCCGTTTTGATTTCCAATACGCAGGCGTCGAATGTTCCGCCGCCGAAGTCGTAGACAAGTACCTTTTTATTGGCCTCCTCGTTTACAGCGTAAGAAATCGCAGACGCCGCAGGCTCCAGCCGCAAATAAATACTCTCCGGGTCGAAACCCGCAAAAATCGCCGCGTCCTTTGTCATCTTCTTCTGCTTGTCCGTCGAGTTTGCGGGTACGGTGATTACACAGCCGCTAAATTCGCCCGTGATTCCCATTTCTTCCTGTGCGTACTCGTCAGCCTTTTGTTTCAAATATCCCAATATTTCCCCCGCGATTTGCTCCGGAGAAAATTGATAATCCTTGTCGTCTACGTTAACCGTAAGCTTTTGGTCGCTTCCCAAATACCGCTTAATCGAAAGAATCGTAGAAAGCGGATAAATAATCGCTGCCTCCTTAGCCTGCACCCCAAAAATCCGCGAAAGCTTATTTTCATCCTCCGGGTCGGACTCAAACTGTATAGCCGTCGGGAAAATATTTGACCCGTCTATAGGGATAGTCTGCGCTTCGCCCTCCGTAAAATTATAAATGCTAACCACCGAGTTGGTAGTCCCAAAGTCAATACCCAAAAATAATCCGCGTTCCATGTCTAATCCTAAAGTTCCCATGCTTGTACCTCCTGAGTTGTGACAATTTCTTGGAAAATGTCCTAATGTGGATATAATACCCTTTTATTAAGAAAAAAAAAAGCCCTAAAGCGAAACGTTGCGCTTTTGGTAAAAATACTGTATTATGCTGTTGACAAATCTTTGGAAAATGTCAATTTAACGAACGGGCGTAGTATAAATGATTTTTAGAAAACTGGCATGGTTTTTTGCCGTGCTGTGTATGGCATTTCTTTTTTTTATGTCTTCGCGGCCTATAGAGCAGTCGCGGGAAGACTCCGCACGTGTGATGGCACTGTTTGGCCTCTCCGACCAAGTAGAATACAGCGGCGAGGTTAACGAATATGGACATGTTATTCTTTCTCAAGCGCACATTATGATAAGAAAATACGCTCATGTTGTCATATACGGCGCACTTGCCGTGCTGTATTTTGGCTCCATTTACGGATACTTTGGCAAAATAATCCCCACCGCCATCATCTCACTAATCCTTGCCACCCTCTACGGCATTACCGACGAAATCCATCAAATATTCACAAATCGAGGCGCAAGCGTACAGGATGTTTTCATTAACGCTTTAGGGGCAATAATAGGACTGGCGATAATTTCCGCTATATTTTTCGCAATAGAAAAAATCCCACGCGTCAAAGCGTTTTTTAGCTATGTATACGACTTTGACCCACAACTAAAACTTAGGAGGCCGCCATGGAAGAAATCAGTTTAAAAGAGTTAATACAAACAATATTACGTGGCAAGTTTATAATAATCGGCATTACACTTGCGGCATTGGTACTGGGTGCGGCAGTCTTTTTGCTTACCCCAAACCGATACTCTGCTACAACAAACATACTCGCCAATCCCATCTCAGCAGGTATTTCCGGCATGGGAGCAGATTTGGTTTTTCCACAGATGGATATGGACTCGTATATGGAGCTTTTTTTAAACACTAATACCATGCGCCAAACCATTGAGGCACTTAACCTTGTAGATAACAGCGGAGAACCGCTCACCACATACGACTTAGAAGACATGGTAGACCTGGACAGCACCCCCCGCACAAACATACTAAACGTAAGCGTATCCCACCGCGACCCGGAAATGGCTGCATTGATAGCAAATGAGCTAAGCCGCCAATTTATAGACCACGTAACAGAAATCTACCAAACCATAGCCTCCACCGCCGCAAATGTAATAGCAGAGCGAGTAACAGAAGCAGAAAGCGATTTGGACGCAGCCGCCTCACGCCTGCGCGAGTTTTTAATTGCCTCGGAAGATATTAACCTGCTAAATGCAGAAATCTCCGCCCTAACACACAACATAACAACCCTAAAAAATGAACTTAGCCATCTATACAAATTTATTGCAGCCGACATCCGCACCATTGCAGACATAAAAGAGCTTATCCCCGACACACCCGCCACAAGCTTTAATGACCTCTCACTATCCACTGCGATTACCAGCCACGGCACTCACACAGGAGCGTACACGCTGTCAATAGACCTCTCCGACGACATCAGCCAGTTTGCACTAACCCTTCGACTAACCGAAATAACTGCTCGCCTGATAGAAAACACACACCGTAAAGATGTAATCGAAGAAAATCTGGAGCGCATGGAATACCATCTGCAAAGCCTTCGCGCCACTCAAGCCGAAGCGCAGTTCCGATACAACGATGTAACCCGCCGCCACGACATTGCAGAAGCCACCTTAATCATGTATGTAGAGCAACACAACCAAGCATTAATGATAGAAGCCACAAACATGGGTAACCTAAACATCAAAATAATAACCGAAGCCGTAGAGCCAATACGCGCATATAACCAAAACGTGATACTGTTCGGCGGTATATCCGGTGTGCTTGGGGTGTTTATCGGGACTTTCCTTGTTTTGTTTATGCATTATTGGAAAGATGAGAAATAAAAACATAAAAAGGCTGTGATATCTAATGAAGGGCATAATACTGGCAGGCGGTACCGCAACTCGTTTATATCCTCTAACAAAGTCAATTTCAAAGCAAGTTTTGCCTATATACGATAAACCGATGATTTATTACCCCCTATCAGTGCTTATGTTAGCGGGGATAAAAGACGTGTTGATTATATCAACACAGCGCGATGTACCCGTATTTAAACAGCTACTACAAGACGGCACTCATATAGGCATGAACATTACTTACGCAGTACAAGACGCCCCCCGCGGTCTTGCAGACGCATTTATTGTCGGTGAAAAATTTATCGGCAACGACTCGGTCGCGCTTGTGCTGGGCGATAATATCTTTTACGGACGGGGTTTTTCCGAAATCCTCAAAAGAGCCGCCGAAGATACAGCAAACTCAACTATTTTCGGCTACTACGTTAAAGACCCAACATCATATGGGGTTGTAGCGTTTGATAGTTCGGGCAAGGCTACCTCTATAGAAGAAAAACCAACTAAGCCAAAATCAAACTATGCTGTACCGGGATTATATTTCTATGACAACTCCGTAATAGAAATTGCAAAAAATCTAAAACCCTCACCACGCGGCGAGATTGAAATAACCGATATAAATTTAGAATACCTTAGCCGAGGCAAATTACGCGTAGAATTATTAGGCCGCGGCATGGCATGGCTCGACACAGGCACACCCGACGGGCTACTTGAAGCCTCTAACTTTGTGGCGGCCNTACAAAAAAGGCAAGGCTTCTACGTATCTTGCATAGAAGAAATTGCATACAGGCGAGGATTTATCAGCAAAGAGCAACTGCTAAACATCGCGGCAGAATACAGAACAGAATACGGACGATATCTCGAGCTGATAGCCGAAATGGAGGAAACACTTAAATGAATATTTTAATTACAGGCGGCGCGGGTTTTATAGGTAGCAATCACATTAAATATGTACTGGACAAATATCCAAGCTACAAAATAACTAACCTCGATGCGTTAACATACGCAGGAAATCTCGAAAACCTAAAGGATATAGAAAATAACCCTAACTATAAATTCATAAAAGGCGACATAGCAGACCGTGCTTTGATAGAAGAAACCTTTACCCAAAACGACATTACCCATGTACTAAATTTTGCCGCAGAATCCCACGTAGACAGAAGCGTTACAAATCCGGAAATTTTTGTAGTTACAAACGTACTTGGCACACAAGTATTGCTTGATGTTGCAAAAAAACATAATGTTAAGAAATTTGTACAGGTCTCCACAGACGAAGTATACGGCACGCTTGGCGATACAGGTCTCTTTACCGAAGAAACACCTCTTGCCCCTAACAGCCCCTACTCTGCCAGCAAAGCAGGCGCGGATATGCTTGTACGCGCTTACTTCGAAACATTCGACATGCCTGTTATCATCACACGTTGCTCCAATAACTACGGCCCATATCAATTTCCGGAAAAGCTAATCCCGCTAATGATTGCAAATGCATATGAAAACAAATCCCTTCCCGTTTACGGAGACGGGCTTTACGTACGCGATTGGCTGCACGTAGAAGACCACTGCGCCGCCATTGACTTAGCCATGCACAACGGCAAAAACGGCGAAGTATATAACATAGGCGGCAATAACGAAAAACCAAACATCTTTATCGTTAAAACAATCATAGAAGCACTCGGCAAAGATGAATCCCTCATCAAATATGTAACAGACCGCCCCGGCCACGACCGCCGCTATGCCATTGACGCAACAAAAATAACCCGCGAGCTAAACTGGCAGCCAAAATACAATTTTGAAACAGGAATAAAAACCACAATAGACTGGTATTTAAACAACATAGAATGGTGGACAAATATCAGAAACGGTGAATACATGGAATACTACGATAAGATGTATGCCAACAGATGAACGGATTAATTGAGTTTACAACAAAGTGGCGTAAAAAGCTCGACATAGACGGTGCTGCTTTTTGGATGCTGCTAATGAATGCATTTACAATAGTCAAAGCTCCCATCACCACTATTTTTATTGTATTTTTTTTAACAGAAGAACAACAGGGTGTTTGGTATTCATTTGCAAGTTTAGCGGCCGTGTTATGGTTATTTGAGTTAGGTTTTTTCCAAGTCATCAGGCAATATCTTAATTTTGATTATGCCGGCATAACACATGAGGACGGGATTTTGAAAGGTCCTAGTGAAAAGCTTGATAAAATAATAAGCCTCGCCCGATTTAGTATTAAATATTTCTCATTTATAATAATTATATGCTCAATAGTGTTAGTAACTGTTGGGTTGCTTTTTTTTGCCGACCATTCCTCGACAATACTGATTGCATGGGTACTTTATGCAATTGGCTCAGCATTGTTTATTATTCCAATGCTGTCACACACTATATTACAAGGTGTAGATAAGCTTAAAGAAACAACTAAAAACCATTTTTTCGGCGTTCTGGCGCAAGGTATAACGTCGTGGGTATTTTTAGCACTGGGGTTTGGTGTATACGCCTTAGCTTTTAATGTATTGGTCGGTACTATAGTGATGTCTTCTCGTATTTATAAAGTCTCGGCTAAATTTTGGATTCAAATATTTACGCATAAAATATCAACGCAATACAAATGGTTTAAAGAAATGTTCTCATTACAATGGAAATATGCCGTCTTTGCAATCGGAAATTATTTTGTATTACACATCCATGTCCCAATTGTTTTTCAGGTTAGCGGAGAGGTTATTGCGGGACAATTAGGTATAACTTTAGCTATCGTAAGCTTAATAAGGCTGAGTGCCGAAGTTTTTACTTTCAAAAGAATACCTCAATATAATATATTAGCCGCACAAAAAAAAGAAACAGAACTACTGCGTCTTTTTAAGAAAAATTTTATTGTTGGGATTTCCATATATTTTATCGGGGCTGTTTTGCTTGTATTATGCCTAATTATATTTAGAGACCTTTGGTTTATGAGCCGCATGTTGCCTCTGGATATGTTTGTATTAATCATCGTCCTTCATGTCCCGTGGGTCATATATGGCTTAACCTTACCTTATATAGCCGCCCACAAAGAACAACCTTTAGTTATCCAATCTCCGGTTGCCGGTGCATTGATTTTATTTGTGTTGCTGGTAGTCTACCCTCTTACTGATATATCAACTGCATACATCGTTATAAATGCTATTTATTGGTTTATTATGCTGCCATGGTTACTTGTGATATTTATTTTTAAAATGAAAACTAATCTTAAAAATGAGGCAGTATCATCTGCAATAGATTGATGTTTTATGCTCCTCATACTTTTCATCAACAAAGTTTTTAATCTTCTCTTTAAACATCGTTTCACTAAACGCCTCGGAGTGTTTAATCAAAACAGACTTATCAAAGCTCATTTTCATAAATTGTTTAACGCTGTTTTTTAGCTCGGCAACGGTTTGTTCTTTAAAGAACAGGCCTGTTTGTTGGTCTAAAACAGTTTCAGTCGCTCCGCCTTTGCCAAAAGCGATAACAGGGCGACCGCTTGCTTGTACTTCCAGCGGCGTCAACCCCAAGTCTTCCTCTCCGGGGAAAATAAACGCACGGCATTTTGCATAATGCTCCATAACAACTTCGTCCGGTTGTCTTCCCATAACCTTTACGTTGTCTTTGGCAATTTTTTTAATATAATCAAGCTGCGGCCCACCACCGATTACTACCAGAGGTAACCCCAACTCGTTAAACGCCTCTACCGCCAAGTCAACTTTTTTATACGGAACAAGCCTTGAAACAATCAAAAAATACTCTTCGTCAATATCAGACGTATTATCATAAAACTTTGATTGTACAGGCGCGTAAATTACCTCTGCCTCACGTCTATAGTGCTTGTTGATTCTTTTTGCTACGTTTTTGGAATTTGCGATAAAGTAATCAACCCTATTGGCAGAAATAGCATCCCACATCCGGATGTAATGCATTACATAAGGCAAAAGCTTCTTTTTTAGCCAACTTAGATTCCATTCCTCCATATACTCGTAATAAAACTCCCAAGCGTAGCGCATGGGCGTATTACAGTAACATATGTGCATTGTATTTGGTGATGTTATAAGACCTTTTGCACATGATGTACTGCTTGAAAAAACGACATCAAACTCGTTAAAATTGAACTGTTCCCATGCAGTTGGCATAAAAGGAAGATATTTTTGATGATTCTTTTTAGCTTTTTTAAATTTCTGTATAAAACTTGTCCGTATGTCCCGACCTTTTAACAAATCGCCAAGATTATCAGGGTCATATACAGAAGTGTATATCGGTGCATTTTCATAAATATCTGCAACAATTGAAATGGCAATTTCTGCACCGCCTATATTTGTTAACCAATCATGCGCTATTGCAAGTTTCATTTTTCACTCACCTTATATTTTCCTATACTACTTGCTTTTGATGGGATTTCGTAATGTCGGGGGTATTCGCTTCTAAATTTTCAATAACATCTTTGATTTTATGAGACGAGCCTTTTTTGCTTATTAAAATTGCATCGCCGGTATCTACAACCACTATATTGTCAATGTCAATAAGCACAATTGGCTTTTCGTCGGATGAAACGAGATTGTTTGTTGAGTTTACAAAAATGCTTTTAGATGAAGCAACATTGCCCTCTGTATTTTTGTCTGCCACTTCGTAAAGAGCTTCAAAACTACCCAAATCTGACCACTCAATGTCTGCTGCAATCACTTTAATTTTTTTACTTTTTTCCATGACTGCATAGTCAATACTGTCTTTTGGGATTTTGTTCATATCATCAAGCAAAATTTTTGAAACATTGCCGGAAACATCTCTTTTTTCAAAAGCAGACACCGAGGAATCGAAAATATCCTTGGAAAAAACCTTCAACTCTTGCAAAAATGTCTTAACCTTAAAAACAAAAATGCCACTATTCCAAAAATAGTTGCCTGCGGAAACATATTTTTCCGCAGTCTTAAAATCAGGCTTTTCGCGGAACGAAACCACATCCTCTCCGCTTGCCTCGATATATCCATACCCTGTCTCCGGGAATGTTGGTTTAATGCCAAAAGTCACCAAATTTCCGGCTTCTGCAAGCTCTTCCGCTCTTTTAACCACTGCCATATAGTTTTCTAAATTTTTAATGTAATGGTCGGACGAAGAAATTACAACAACATCTTCTTCGTCAAGAGCTAAACACGCAAGAGCAATTGCAGGCGCAGTGTTACGTCCCACAGGCTCAAGCAAAAACTCAACACCCATAAAACCAATTTGCTCGGATTGCGCTTTAGCCAAGATAAACTGTTCGGAATTTGTAACAACTAAGGTTTTCTCACAAAGCTTCTTATTACGCAATACCGTTTCTTGAAATAACGACTTTTCACCGACCAGACTACAAAACTGCTTAGGGTAGTATTCCCGCGAAATAGGCCATAGCCGTGTGCCGCTACCACCGCATAAAACTATGTTTATCATCTAAAATCAATCCTTTAAATTATTTCTCCAAAATTCCAGTGTCGCCAAAAGAGACTTTTTTAAATCTATCTCAGGCGTCCACCCTGTTTGGTTTTTTATCTTGCTGATATCCGCTGTAATTATAGGGATATCTACAGGCCTGACCCTTGCGGCGTCTACTTCCACAGTTATCGGTATGCTCGAAAAAGACAAAATCATTTTTAAAATATCGTCAACGGCAATTGCGTCACCGCTTCCCACATTGTAAACTTCGGCCTTGTGCCCTTTTTCCATCAAAATACGATAAGCACGCACAACATCTCCAACATCCGTAAAATCACGCTTAGCTGATAAATTTCCAACTTTAACGACAGGCTCTTTATTTAATATCTCAATTTCTGCAACTTGCTTACAAAAGCTGGATACAACAAAAGCAGGGCTTTGACCTGCCCCGATATGGTTAAAAGCCCTCACCATCATAATATCCAAGCCATAAGCGTTTGCATATATTTTGCCAACCATCTCTTGACACGCTTTAGAAGCAGCGTAAATATTACCCGGTCTAAGGGCGTTGTCCTCTTTCAATGGGATTTCGTCCGGCAAAACATGCCCGTATTCCTCTCCCGAGCCAATTAACAAAATACGTGGATTTATTTTCAAGCTTCTAATGGCGTCTAAAATGTTTAATGTCCCGTTAATATTAATATCCATTGTCAACGCAGGTTTTTCCCACGAAAGCGCGACAGAACTTTGCGCCGCAAGGTGAAAAATACAATCCGGGTTAAGCTTGCCCAGCAAATTTTCAACAGCAGCTTTGTCCATGATATCTAAATCATAAGCACCAAAACTGCCGCCTTCCATATTTTCCTGAGCAAGCTTTGTAACATTAACCGTCCATCCACAATCAAGCAAATGATTAATAAGATGACCGCCAACAAACCCCGCCGCACCAATAATTAAAGCCTTCATAAAAATCAACCCTTAATTTTAATTTCTTTTTCTACCAACGCCAAATCATTTTTAACCATTCTTTCCACCAATTCAGAAAAAGAGATTTCTCGCTCCCATTTTAATTCTGTTTCGGCTTTTTTAGGATTGCCGAGCAAAATTTCAACTTCCGCAGGTCGGAAAAACACAGGGTTTATTTTAACGATAACTTTACCGCTCTCTTTACAAGTTCCTGTTTCGTTAACACCTTCACCATTCCACACGATGGTTATTCCAACATGACCAAATGCCAGTTCTACAAACTCCCTAACCGTTCTTGTCTCATTTGTTGCAATAACATAATCGTCCGCATTTTTCTGTTGAAGCATTAGCCACATTGCTTTAACGTAGTCTTTTGCATGACCCCAATCCCGCTTTGCGTCCATGTTACCAAGCTCTAGGTAATCTTGTTCACCGAGCTTAATTCTTGCGACAGCGTCGGTAATTTTGCGTGTAACAAACTCTTTGCCCCGCCGCTCACTTTCATGGTTAAATAAAATCCCCGAACAAGCGTACATATCAAAGCTCTCACGATAATTTTTTGTTATCCAATGACCATAAAGTTTTGCCACACCATAAGGCGAACGAGGATAAAACGGCGTAACTTCTGTTTGCGGCATTTCTTGTACAAGGCCGAACATTTCGGATGTTGAGGCTTGGTAAAAGCGGCACTCCGGCTTTACAATACGGATAGCCTCCAGCATGTTAGTAACTCCAACAGCGTCAATATCCGCCGTTAACACAGGCTGCTCCCAGCTTGTCCCTACAAAAGATTGTGCCGCCAAATTGTAAACCTCGTCTGCCTGAGAAATCTTCATTGCAGAAACAAGCGAGACGATATCCGTCATATCCGCATACAAAAACTTAACCCGACCCTTTAAATGCTCCGAGTTGCCATAGTCCACAACACTCTTACGCCGCATAATGCCGTAAACATTGTACCCCTTATCCAACAACAACTCCGCCAAATACGAACCGTCTTGGCCTGTGATTCCTGTGATTAGTGCGTTTTTCATCTGTTATTCCTCCAATAATATATTTGCTTACCTAATATCTTCACGAATATTTAACCACTCTTATTCATAGGTACTGAGATTCACTTCTCTAATGTATACAATTGTTCCTTCCGAGACCTTTACGCGTACCTCTACATTGTATGCATTTTCAGATAAAACAAATGGTAGAGTGAAGGTTGCCGCGCCATCCAAAAAATCGACAGTATTAAAGAGAATACGATAAAAGACTTCCTCACCAAAATGCGTTACTACGTCAAGAACACCCAATTCATCCGAAGTATAGCTATCAAGAGATAGTTGAACTGTAGCATTATACGACCCGGAAGGAAGCCACAAATAAGGTCCATACATTAAAGTACCGCCCGCTCCGCCAGAACGCAAGCCATTTTCTGTGAATGTTCCAGTTCCGGTACGGATTTGCTTGAAATCGCCTTGGAAGCCTACGGAATGCACAGCTTCCAAAAAAGACACTGTTCCGTATTCTGTTGTAAACAGTACACCTGTGCCTTCACGCAGAATTGTGCGAATAAAATATTCTTCTATCATGTGAATATAGTTTCTGGTAGCCATATATATGTTTAATCCAACATCGGGTATTACTTGTTGCATAACAAATCTATCTCTTAGGAAAGGGGATAAACTGTTAAATTCCTGCTCGCTTAACAGTAATATCGTTTCACCGTTATGGCTTCCGCGCTCTAAAAGATGCAAATAACCTCCAACCCATCCTCCTACTTTAATGGCGCGCCCTGCATAAATAGATATTCCGTGATATATCCGGTTTGTATCAATAACTCGTAAGTTACTGGTTAAAATACCCCAATCATCGTACGCGCCTACATAAACCAACCCTGCTTCAAAAGCAGATAACTCTTGGGCTATCATAATATGGTCGGCTATAGTCGTATCCAAGTATTTGCGAAAAGAGAATCTGTTGGAAATAAGCAAAGCAGCCAACAGACACAACAACAGAAATTTACGCAAATGTACGTACCGACCCCATTCAACCGATGAAATAAACACAGGAAATAACACAACTAAACAAAGTACAAGAACAATAAGATATCTAGCCTCAAAAAATGGCGAGCCGTAGCGCAAGTGAGTTAAAACGAACATTGCAAGATTTGAAAAAAACATTAATACGAATATCATGGATGTATCTGATAAAATTATCTTTTTCTTAATTGCCGCGTATAGCATTAATATGAACGATGCAAGTAGTGCGTGAGAGATAAACATGTTGGACAGCAAAACCATACCATCTTCGCTAAGTGCCGGAGTGAGTCCGGATTGCATTGCCCCAAGTAGTATTAATAACCCCAGATATATTCCTTGTAAATTATCAAAGAAAAGACTTGCACCTACAAGTGTCGCTGTGTCTCTTGGCTCAAAATCGAACTCAACATAAGCTATATGACGTCCCACAAAGGTTAGTCCAATCCATAATAAAACAAGATAAAGAGCTTTATTGCGCACAACTTCCCTAATCGAAATATCTCCCATTAAAAGCTTATACCCCATAAAAATGATAACCGGAACGATAAATGTAATCAGGGCGTAGTATCCTGTAGAAACAGAGCATATGAAAAACATAATCGCAGATGATGCGACTATAGTTATACTCAAGCCGGTTGTTCGTTGGTTTGAGTATAACAATATAAAACTAGCAATACAAAGCAGACCTGTCAAAACACGAAAACCCCAAAAAGCCGCAGAAGCAAAAAGTAGGCTATAGAAATCAGAGAGAGGATTTGCGACATTGAAATCCGAATTAATAAAAGGTGAAAATAAAATCGCAAGTGCCACAGCAATAGGTAATACCATTTCTTTCGAACTTATTTCGTGCAAGCTCATTTTAACAAGAAAAACTAGCATTACGGCTATCATTATGGCTATAGTCAAATTAACAATCCCATAAGCTAAGAAAATATTACCCGTGATACCATACATTAATGCCGCAAAAGGCATTGACGTATCAAGGTGCAGGTTGGAAAAATTTCTGCGTACTGTTTGTGGGTTAAGTGTCCTTTGCTCCCATATTTCAATAGCATTTGTGTATATAGGTGCGGCATCAAATCCCAAATGCACGATATCATTATTTAAATTCACATAAGCAATGTTAATTACCTGAATCAAAAAGAATATTATAAACCCATATTTAAGAATGAAATCAAGCTTATTATTCTTAAACTCTGTACGGACTGCCTCCACAATACCTTTAGCAAAACTCATACTAAGATGCTGCCTTTCTGTTTAAGGTCTTTTGTACCAAGTAAGGCGGTCTGCATTTAATTTCTTCGTATATTTTTCCGATGAAGTACCCCAAGATGCCTAAAGACAGCATCAGCATCGCACCGATAATAAGTAGCAACAGTATGACTGTTGTAAACCCCTCTATCGAATTGCCCTGTGCCCAAGAAACAAATGTATGAATGCCCAAGAGGATAGATATAACAAAAAACAAAATGCCGATAACAGTAACAAGCTGTAGTGGCGCAGATGAAAACGATGTTATGTTGCTCAACGCATATTTAGCAGACTTGTAAAAATTAAATTTAGAAGCCCCGGAGTCTCGTTGCTCTACGCAAAAAAACACCTGTTTTCTGCTAAAGCCTACCCATGAGGATAATGCACGGAAAAATCGTTGCCGCTCAGGCAAGCTAACGATTATGTCTACTACACGCCTGTCCAGCAATTGGAAATCCGAAGCAGCCTTCAGTTTTATACCACCCATTCGCTCAATAAGATAGTAAAATAGGTTAGAAAAATGCTTATAAATAAAGGCTTCCCTCCCCCTTGAAGTCTTCATGCCTTCAACAACGTCTACATCGCCTTCTTTCCAAACGCTGTACATTTCAATAAGCACCTTAGGGGGATGTTGCAAATCACAATCCATTAATGCGCAAGCAGAACCGCTTGCGTGTTCTAGTCCGGCTAAGATCGCACTTTCTTTGCCAAAATTTTTAGAAAATTTGACGCCTATAATGCGTGTATCATCTTCCGCCAATGTCTCCACTTGTTGCCATGTGTCGTCAGAAGAGCCATCGTCAACAAAAACTATCTCATATCGAATATCTGCTTCCGTCATAATAGCTTGTATATATCCGGCTGTTTTTGAAATAACCGAGCCTTCGTTGCAGGCCGGTATGATTATTGACAATACATCTTCCATCTTTTCTTCTCCTAACCGATTGCAAATATAAACACACCCAGCACAATCATACAATTACCGAGTATCCTTCGGCGTGTGATTCTTTCGCCTAAGAAAAAGCGACTAAACATCATAATCAACAAATAGGCAAGGGATTCAATCACTGCCCCATATCTGTAATACATACCTGTAAACGCATATATCATCAGAGGTATGCACAAAAAAATCATGCCGTAGGCTGTGCATACTTTAAGGTTTAAATAGTCAAACAAAAAATGCTTTTTCTTTTCTCCACTGCTTTTTTTGAGCAAAACCTGCGCTAATGAAGAAATCACAACTGCCGAAAATGCCACCAACATATATTGGCTCATGCCTCATCACCGTCTCTATCTCCTGTCGAAACAATATAAATCCCTACTACAATTATCATTGAGCCTATTATATTTGGAGCAGAAATGGCTTCTCCGAAAAATATGACTGCCCAAATAAGGCTCAATATTACGACAATGCCTCTGTATGACAAGGCTGTTACAAGTTTAAATTTTTTAAGCACTTGTTGCCATATGATGGCATAAACTCCTAAAAGCAAAACCTGAAGCCCCGCGAACACTAAAATACCTGTGACATATGCGCTCGATGCCGCCATCTTTGCCAAAACCCCATTGAATGAGAATATGAAAAATGCCAGTAGCAGCCAAAAATATCTGTTTTTTAATAGCAACATTTTTCACCTTCATTTCATAGTACATTAATTCGGAAAATCTGACAAGATATTATCATTATATAATTTTCTTTTATCCAATCACGCACCTGTATTTTCATCCAATATTACATTTAATTCTTTTCGTGTATCTTCAACTGCTTTTTCCCATGAAAATAACTTTACTTGTTCAAAGCCTTTGCTTATCAAGCTTTCTCGCAATTCTGAATTTACCAAAACTTCATCTATTCCTTTAGCCATAGAGGCGATGTCCATTGGGTCGATTAAATATGCTGCGTCACCCACCACCTCCGGCAACGAGGATGTATTTGAACAAACAACAGGAGTTCCGCACGCCATAGCTTCCAACGGTGGCAGACCAAACCCCTCATATAGTGATGGAAATACAAATACATCAGCTAAATTATACAAAGAAACAAGCTCGTCGTCCGAAATAAAACCCGTATGCACGATTTGTTTATTTAAATCTAATTTTTCAGCAATATCTTCAAGGTTTTTATAGTTGTCAAAGCTCTTTCCTACTAAAACTAACACACAGTCATCTTTTAACTTTAATTTGTCAAAAGCATAAAGTAGTTTTTCTAAATTTTTATGTGGCTTTTTATTCCCCACATACAAAATTATTTTTTTTGATGGGTTAATTGAATATTTGTCCTTCAATCCTTCATATTCTTGTTTTTCTTTAACTCTAAAAAAAGAAGCAGTTGCACAATATATAACTTTTATTCTATCACTTTTTACCCTAAAATGTTCAATTAAATCATTTTTAGTATTTTCAGAATCTGTAAAAATAACAGATGACTTTTTAATAGCAGCTGTAATCATAAACTTTGCATAAGACAAAGCCGCCTTGTTGGGCAAATATTGCGGATACTTAATATGTGTTATATCATGGATAGTAACAGCCAGTTTACCACGATATAATAACGGTATATTGTAATGCGGACAGTGTAAAACGCCACCACGCCCAACCGCCTTGTAAGGAAATTTAATTTGCTCCGAATGCCCATAAATTTTAGCGTCAAAATCAATAATATCACCGGAATCAAAATATCCACACAATTGCGCCCTATCACCAAGAACACGTCCGTAAATACCGGTATCTACTGCTATATTTTTTATATACGTTCCAATCCCGGACATTTCAATCATCCGCGCATCCAAATGAATCAATCAGGATCATCCTTTGCTGCTTTTTGCACTTTGATTTTTTGCTTATAATACATTATGAAATAACATGTATAAAGCATAAATGGAAAAAACCATAAAATGTAAAAAAGAAGATTATTAAAAAACGATACGACTAATGAGCCTGTCAAAGAAGCGATGAGCGAATTTGCTAGTTCAGATACATAACTATCATTTGATTTCCTAATTTTAAATAACTCGTCATATATGAATCCGATAAAAATCAAGTACAAAGTCAATCCTATTATTCCTGTCGTCATCCATACAAGAAGTAATGAAGAATCGTTTCCATATGAATAAGCACCTGCTCCTGAAATTCCATGTACAACTAAATTATATGCACCTAACAAATTGTACCCTATCCCTACAAAAAAATAATTTGAAGCAATCTCCAATCCAACTGCCCAATTCTCAAACCTCGCATTGGCTGAAGGGTCGCCTGCAAACCCTGTAACCCTTAATAACAGTTCTATGTTAAACGTAAAATAAACTGCGCCAAAGATGAATATCATAAAAGCACCTATAAGAAGAGATTTTTTTAAATAAATATAGTTTTTTAACAATTTAACATTTATAATAAAGAAAACTATAAAGGAAATGAAAACAGAAATAAGACCTGACCTTGATACTGTTAGAAACAACGCAATTAATTGCACTAATAGTAAAACCAAATTGACAATTTTATCTTTTTTGCAGGATAACAATGTAGATACCGTCAACATTATTGGCATTACCATCACGGATCCCAGAAAATTTGGATCTATATAAGTAGATGTTAGTCGGTTAATATGCGGATCATATCCGTCAATGACAACTCCAAAGTCTATAAGCATCTCATTTAATTCTATGGCACACGGGAACAACGCTAACTGAATAAACCCAAGAACGCATATGGCCACGTAAAGCAAAATATACAAATTAGTTAATGACTTAATCTCTAAATTGCATTTAACCATAAAGCTGGAAATCGCATACACTATAAAAATGTATCCCAAAAATCTAGCGGGATAAAGAATAGCAAATATCAGTTGCGAGACAGAGTATCCATATCTCGCAACATTAAGTAACACCGTTATAAAAGCCCAAACCACCCAAATTATAAAGAGATTTACATGCCTGACATTAAAAAAACAAAACCTATATTTAGAAATAACCATAACAACACCTAAAAACAGAAGTACTTCCCCAATCCTTATAGGTATGACACGAGTTCCCCCTCCTAAATTCAATCCTACGGTAACCATATTACCAAAAACAATAAACAATCCAATAAACACAACATTGATTTTTAGTACAGTGTTTTTTACCATTGCATTTTTACCTCTTTTGATAAAGAATTGTATTCAAAAAAAATTCATAATCCTTACAAATGCTGTCCCAACTATACTCGCTCTTAAACTTATCATATGCCCGTTCTATCATACTTTCATACATACCCGGTTTTTTCAAAGCGGTTATGCACGCTTCTGCAAAAGTTGCAGGATCATCTGCAAGTAACACATGGTCAGTGTTAAATGTTGTTCCTTCTATTCCTTTACTTGTAGTTACAATAATCTTTTTGCGAGATATGGCTTCTATGAATTTTACTTTTACCCCTCCACCACTTAATATCGGCACCACTATTATATCTGCCAAATCATAATATGGTTGTATATCATCAACTCTTCCGGTTACGAAAACGTTATCATCTCCCAGAGAAAAAACTTCTTTTGTCGGTTCTTTTCCAACAATATATAACACTACTTCTGGTACTTCTTTTTGTATTTCTGTAAATATATTATTCCTAAACCAAGCAATCCCCTCTATACTTGGAGGATAGTTCATACTTCCCGTAAATACGATGTTTCGATGACTATATATTTTTTGATCAATAGAAAGTATGTCCCCACCTATAGGAGATAGATTTGTTATCGTATTACTTTTTTTATACGTATTTTCAAAATACTGTTTATCTTCAGACGAAACAAAAGTGTGAACACTAACATAATTATCATTATAGTATCTATTCTCAAAAAGCATCATCTTTATTGATTCTAATAACATGATATACTTTTTCAATGATATTGCCATGCTTTTTGCTATGCTTTTCAATGCACGATTCTCTATATTTTGCTGGTTAACTACTAAAGGTATCGATGGAAATTGCTTATATATTTCAAAACAATTTTTTAACATAAAGGGTTGGTCAATGTTTATCAACTCAATATTATATATTTTAATACAATTCACCATATCTTCTGCCATTATTTGCAATGTATTCCTTGTTACATGGTAAGGAGTAATTGTAGATCTTAAAAAATTTATATATTTGTTTTTTCTATTATAAATGTATACACATTTACAATATTTTTCCATTTCTCTCATATCATATTTCTCTTTATCGCTATTGCATATTACGAATAAATAAATATTATTATTTGCAGAAAGATATTTTATCCTATTATATACTAATATATGACCTCCTCCATGTGGAGGGTAAATAGCATCCGGTGTCAACCACATAATATTCACTCATCATACCTCTATTCTTTATGCGATTATATCTTCACTACGCCCCATACACCCCAACAAGAACGCTTTAAGCGACAAATACATATATTTGTCATTATTATTTTTTATTATACCCATAGTCATTTTTATTAATATCCTCGTGTACACAAATGGTACAGCAAGAAATTTGTATAAACCTTTATTTTTTTTTAGAAAATATAACCTATTCCTATTACAGTAATATACAAAAAATTTCGAATCCTCACCACCACTTGAACTGCTTACTTTGTGCCATAATTTAGCTAACGGAATATATAGTATATTAAATCCTTCCTTAATAAGTCTTACACTAAAATCAACATCCTCAAAATACATAAAATAAGCCTCATCAAATAAACCAGTTTTTGCAAAGATTTCTTTATGAATTAACATACAACATCCTGTCGCGAAATCAACTAAATTAATTTTATCAAAATCACCATTATCCGGAAGCTTATGCCCAATATGCTCTATGATGCCCCTTTTCCAAAGCATCTTACCTCCCGCATACCAAACTAAATTTTTAGGCTCGTAGTAATACATTTTAGGTACAGTTACTGTGTTTTCGTTTGCATGTTTTAAAAGTTCTTCCATCATGCCTTCATCTATTTCTGTGTCGTTATTTAAAAACATTACATACTCTGCACCATTTAATAACGCGTGTTTTATTCCTATGTTACATCCTTTGGCAAAGCCATGATTTTCACTTTCTTTTATCACCGTAACTACCGGAAACTCTTCTTCCAACATGGCAATAGAATTATCCTTAGAATCATTATCAACAACGATTATCTCATAATTAGTGTACGTAGATTTTACGATAGTACGAACACAATCATTTAATATCGTAGCACCATTATAGTTTACCAAAACAATTCCTATTTTATCATCTATCATAATTTTCTCCCAAAGTATGATTTTATTTTCTTCTAAGATATACCGCAACAGAATCCCCGCACTTTTTTTCATTTAGCTCCCTTGATAAACTTTCAAAATCAGCTAACTCTTCTTTTGTAAAATATTTGTAAATATTTTTGCCGAGTGCGGCAACAAGTGGGATATCTTTTTTATATAACTCGCTCCCCCAAAACTGAATCCCCTCTGAATCGTATACAATTTTCTCTATTTCTAGATTTGCATTTTTAGCCATAATCGTTAATGAATCTACGGAATAAGTATATAAGTGACGCGGTGCGTCCAACGCAACCCATTCAGTGCCATACACCTCATGCACATGACAAGGTGCAATCGGAACTCTAATTAGAATCTGCCCCGAGGGATTCAATTTATTTGATATGTTAATTAAATCTGTATTTGGGTCCGTCATATGCTCAAACGAATGGTGTAGCATAATAAAGTCAAACACTTCGTCTATTGCGTCTATACCTTTGTTTGATATTTTCAGGTGATTTTCGTTTATGCATCTATCATCACTTAAAAAAACGTCCATCCCATATAAATTCTTAAAGCCAATTGCTTTAAGTAATTTTAACAACAACCCGTCACCGCAACCGATGTCTAAAATTTTGCTGTTTTCTGATACAAAATGTAAAACAGAAAGCAAGGCGGTATTGTTTTTTCTAAGGCGCATTATTAATTTAACTCTTAGTCTAAAAGGTAATATCAAAATCGCCCTAAAAAACACCCATTTAATAAAATTTTTAATTAAAGAACTCCCCATATTAAAGCTATAGTACGAGTCGCTCTCGTAAAAACTACCTAAATTATCCGGGATTTTTGCTATTTGGACACACCCGCATTTGCTGCATGTCCCGTAGTCAAATTTTTGCTTTGTGTTATACATTCTTTCTTCAAGCACAAAAATTTCATCTTCATTTATTGTTGCCTTGCAAATTCTGCAATCAAACATATCTTATTTACCTCGTCTCCAAAGTTTGCATATACCGCCTCACAGCATCTTGCCAAGCTGGTAAACGTGCAAATCCCGCGTCGTCCAAGCAAGATTTATCCAGTCGTGAGTTTGGTGGGCGCGTTGCTTTTGTAGGGTATTGGCTCGTAGGAACATGACATACCGTTACATTGGTGTAACCGGCTATACGAAATATTTCGTCCGCAAACTCTGCCCATGAACATGTACCCTCATTAGTGGCATGATAAATACCATATTTATTAGTATTAATTATTTCACAAAGCAACGGCGCAAGGTCGGCAGTATAGGTTGGCGAGCCGATTTGGTCATTAACCACATTGATAGAATCCCGCTCCTTGCCAATCCGCAACATAGTTTTTATAAAATTGTTTCCGTTTTTACCAAACACCCAAGATATACGTACTATAAAAAACTTCTCCAACAAAGACTTAACTACCAACTCTCCATCAAGCTTTGATTTGCCATACACATTAACCGGTGCGGTTGTATCGTTAGTCATATAAAAACCATCCCCGCTGCAAGGGAACACATAATCCGTACTAATGTACATCATATTTACGTTATACTTTGCACAAGCTTCGGCTATGTTACGTGTACCATCCACATTTATTTCATAACAGCGTTCCGGTTCGTCTTCGGCTTTGTCAACAGCAGTATACGCCGCACAGTGGATAACCGCAACCGGCGAGTATGTTTTTATTGCACTAAACACCGCATCACGGTCGGTTATGTCAAAATCGGATATATCCACACCCTTGCACGGAATATTTCCAGCAGTTAACTCCTTAACAATATCATACCCTAGCTGGCCATTAACTCCAGTCACTAAAACTGACATTACCTAAGCCTCCCGGTCCTCAATCAAAAATACTTAACTCCGGAATGAAAATGATAAATTTACAGCCCCATTCTCTGACGAAATTTAATCTTCCAATAATTTCATCTTTCCAATTCCACGGAAGTATAGCAATGTAATCGGGTTTTATTTTTGAAATATAATCTTCACCAACTATTGGTATCAACGTTCCGGGCAGACACAAGCCCTGCTTTTCCGGTGTCACATCAATCATATGCTCGAAATATTCTTTTCCTAAGCCACAGAAATTAAGGAAAGTGTTACCCTTGGCTGCCGCACCATAGGCAAGCAATGTTTTTCCCGCAAGTCGTAATTTTGACATTTCAATGATTGAATTATATTTAATTGTGTTTACTTCCTGTTGAAAAGCGGTATAGGTATCCGTTTTCTTTAACCCACCCTTAATCTCGTCATTCAATACGTTCTCTACAGCCTGCATTATCTTTGTGTTGTTTTCAATATGAGTTGCATATACCCTCAACGAGCCGCCATGTGTTTCAATTTGCTCGACATCATACACTTTTAAACCATGCTTTTCAAAAATATTTATTACAGTAAAGAGAGAAAGGTATGAAAAATGCTCATGGTATATAGTATCAAATTGCTTTTTGTCAATCAAGTTTAACAAGTGTGGGAACTCCATAGTAACTGTGCCGGAATCTTTCAGAATTACTTTCATTCCGGCTACAAAATCGTTAATATCCGGAACGTGTGCAAGCACATTATTGCCAATAAGCAAATCAACCTTACCATACTTCTCCCCATACTCACTATGCACCGTTCTTAGCGCAGTTTGCTTTCCAAAGAAATCGCAAATAACATCTATTCCCTTTGTCTTAGCGACTTCGGCAACATTAGCGGCAGGCTCTATTCCAAAATTTCTCACACCGGCTTTATTAAAATATTGTAACAAGTAGCCATCATTGCTTGCTATCTCTGCCACTAACGAATCTTTATTTAAATTTAGCGTTTCTTTAATCATGCCAACATAGTTTTCTGCATGTTTAAGCCATGCCTTTGAGTTTGAACTAAAATATTTATAGTCGGTAAAAATATGCTCCGGATTAAAATGCCTTACCATTTGCACTAAAAAACACGAAGAACACACCTTGATGTGAAGTGGATAAAAACTCTGCCCTTTTCGGCTGTTTTCGTATGATAGGTATTCATTCGCTAAAGGTTGAAGTCCTAAGTCTGCAAACGTATATTTTAAATCGACATCACAAAATCTACATTTATCTACTGACATTACAAAACCTCCAGAAAGTCATAATTATTTAAAATCCACATCCGAGTCGGCAAAAAATGGTGCATTCATATCTTTGTCTGAAATAGTTAACTCTCCGGTATATCCCCAATCTATATTGATTTCCGAGTCGTCGTACCTAATAGAACGGTCATGTTCTTTCGAGTAAAGATTATCAAGCTTATACTGCACCTCGGTATTATCGGCTAATGCAAGAAAGCCATGTGCAAATCCTCTGGGTATTAAAAGCTGTTTTTTGTTATCTTTAGATAACTCAATCGAAAACCATTTTTTATAAGTTGGGGAGCATGAACGCAAGTCTACAGCAACATCAAGCAACCTGCCTTGTGTACACCTAACCAATTTAGCTTGCGCCATAGGGTATAGTTGAAAATGAAGACCCTTTAACACACCCTTTTTAGCCGAGAATGAGTGGCCGTCCTGAACAAAAGCTATGTGTATCCCCTTATCTGCAAACTTTTTTTCTGAATATGATTCAAAAAACCAGCCACGATTATCACCAAAAACTTCGGGTATTATTATTTTAAGCCCATCAATGAATGTGTTTTCAATCGTCACACTATTCCCTACTTTCCCAAGTTACAGGCAAGTCTACTTTTTTTGTAAAAGCTTGTCAAGAGGGTATGGTAAACCAGCCAATGGTTGTTCCAGCGACCCCATATTGAGTAATTAATCGTTCATAAGGCGATGGTATCCAAAAACCAAATGACATCGTGTAGTTGCCTTCCGGTATGTGCGCTGAAAATGTATGCGTATATATATTACCTACCTGCCATACGTCATTTGCCACCCCAAAATCATGGTCTAAATTACTAAAAGTCTGCGTGCGCAAATCACAGGGAAGATTATTAATATCGTCTGGGATTAAATGTACCCATAGTAAATAACGACGCTCTAATTCTTGCAAATACTCAAAAACGAGATTAAAAAATGTAATGCCGTAATCATCTGTTTCAATAGAGACACCCTTAAACCTAATTTTCTCTCCAAAATCCAGCCATTCATCTTCCGACAACAGTCCCGTTATCATGCGAGGGAGAGTGGTGGTTGAGTCAGCGGTTTGACTTATAAGGCGATTATTGCGGGCATTTACATTATGCAGCCATGAGGGTAATAAAGGATATGGACCGGCAAGCACCTGCGTTTCGCTGTTAGGCTTTATGATTCTAACATCAAACACAGAAGATGAGCCACTCCCTGTAAACTCAATAACATACTCTCCGCCAACATAAGGATAAAAGCTTAAATTAGCATAGCCGAGAGCATGATTATACACTATCTCGTTTACAATTTCGCCTGTGGATTCTCTTTTAATTGTTACAGTCATTGGCTCACATGTATCCGAATGCGATACCGTGGCTACATGATAACGAAGAGTATGCCTTTCGTCCTGTTGTGCGTGAAAAGCAAAGGTTAATCTGTCATTAGAAATATCCAACCGTCCATGAATAAAACGTATCGCAACATAGTCATATAAAAAAGCACATAAAACGAGACACACTACAGCTACGAGCATACGGGGTCTTAATCCAATTCCTCTCCCCTTAATATCATATTGTTTTACAGCAAACACGACTTTATTATCAGCAAAACAAAGTATAATTGCCGCAGTTATCCACACAATACGGGTGTTTTCCAATGACAATGCTAACGATTGTACAAAGACTCCCACCCACAAAGCCAGCATAATTACTTTAAAGTCTCTGTCAAAATTTTCATTTTTTAAAATCTTTATAGCCATTATCACAAACAAAGACAAAAACACAACCACACCAAACATACCCATTTCTGCAAAAGTACCGGCTATTGTATTATGAGGAACCATTCCAACGTAAAGAAATTCTAGTGACAGAGCAAATTCATCAATCCCCATCTCTACAAAGTAGGGTAATGAGTTTAATGGAAAATTACCACGACCTACGCCTAAAAAAATATTATCCATGCCCATTTGCAATGCAGTAATTGATTTATTTAAACGCACTTGCAGCATACCGCCACCACTGACGGCTTCTGTTATACGGCCAAATTGGTTATACGTCATTAGACTTTCCATAAAGCGAGTATCTAAAAACATAGTAAAAAGCAAGGCACATAAAACAGCAGGTGCTATCCATATATGCCTTATGTATCGCCTTGTACTGAACACCACCAGCACAGCCAAAGCACACAAAAACCCAATAAGCCCGCCACGCGAAAAGGTCAAAAATATACACAAGACCGTTACTACCATAGTAGAGCCAAGCCATATTTTTGTACCCTTGGCAAACTCAAAATACCTAAATAAGATATGTACGACAAAAAAGCTTACACTTAAATACAATGCGGCGGCGTTGCCGTCCGCCATAGTACCTACAAACCTGCCACCATGCCCCATATCTGTATTAAAAACCCAAGGCTCCAGCCCGGAAAGCAAACTCAACTGCACATAAAGCCCATAAACAATAAAGATATTCAACCCCACTGTCCAAGCAACAAGCGCGTTACGTACATTATCACGGTTTTCATCCGTAGCGTTATAGGCCACAAAAAAGAAAGCCGCGCAGATAATAATCTTTATTGCCTCGGAAATAACCCCCATCCACCCCGAGGAATTAACAGGCGAGTAGATGTTATACACTCCCGAAACAAGAAACACAAAAAAATAAGCACCCCAAAACCACCAGTGCGGAAAGTGCTTGGAAGTTTTAAAATTACGGATATCAATAAGCCAAACCAGCCCCAACGGGATAATAAAAACATCTGCGAGGGATAAATTCACAAACGTGCCGCCTATGTTTACATGGCTCATAATTGGGAACGTGGCTATTATGATATATGTTAGCCATTTTTTTGCAGTCTCTATATGTGTCATAAATTTGCTTTTCATCCTTATTAGTTTAAATAAACTATACGCAAATCACACGTCTATTGTAATCTTATCCCATGAAAAAGAAAAAATCAACACAACCAACAAAAAAGCGTGCAACAGGTTTAAAATTCCCGTTACACGCTTATAATGTATAGCCATATGACTATCCGCGCTCCTCGTTTGTGAGACGAAGCGTCGCAGAAGCAGCTACTAACTCTGCCATGTTTTTTTCTCCTTTCTCGTCAGAGCGGTCTTTGCTCTGGCTGTGATTTTTTCCATTCGCGAATATGCTGTACAGGCGGTTAATACCGAGAATTCTTCATATTACATGAATGGCTTGGAAGTAAACCGAGACTTATACCGCCGCGCGCGTAGATATCGCGGTATAAACCAAGCTTGATGTTTAATTCCAAGGAAGGGCAAGTCTCGAGGTGTGACAACCGATACAATGCGTAGCAACAGAGCCGATTTTCGCAGGGACGTTGCATTTCGTTTGACGATAGAGCGGTTAATGTAGTTGTTGCAAAGGTTGTGCCTTTCGACTTGTATGTAGATTACATTAAAATAACGGACAAATGTTATGACAATGTCCGAGAGTTTGTCACAGTAATAAATTACGCGTAAAAATATCTGTCCTGTAAAAGCGTGTTTTCATGTCGATGTTTTTTAGACGTCTTTCTATTAGGGTTATTTCGTTTTTTTTGTAATCTATAGCGGTGTGAAACCATACCAATACATTCATGCCGATAACGATGATGTTCTCAAACTCCGGGGAGACTTTGGACACGGCTATGCGCGTTTTTCCCAAATCTACGCCACCGATTATAAAACTATCTATGATTGTGCTAAAACCTTTGCTTTTGGCGTTAATGCCGGTTATTGTTGTTTCGATTCTTTCGTTTTGTTTATAGCCTAATGAGTCAAACAATTGTTGAGACATAGAAGCATCGCTGCACCCGGTATCCACGATTGCGTCATACGGCACAGACGAATTTTTTCCTTCAACTTTTAGCTCTACCGATGTAATAAGCTTTAATTTTTCCACTCTAAAATCTGTTATTATTTTATACATGATGAACAACCTGTGTAGGCGCAAAACTACCAAAATCTGTGAATGTTTTGTATACAAAAATACCGATATCTTCTTTTAATATACTGCGTGTTTCTCTGTTTAAGTCCGCCAGATTTTTGCTGTATGCAACTACTTTTCCATATCCGAAATTTTGTTTCTTGCTTTCGCATTCTATTACAAGGACACAATACCCATCGTATTTGTCCCTTATTTCATCATATGTTTCACTCTTTGGATTAGTTACCAGCACATTTAACACCTCTGTCACATTATTACATAATCATAGTATCCCATAAAAAAACATGTGTAAAGTGTCACACATAGTAACCGCTGCGCATACCATAAAATACCAGGAGGTGAGTACAATGGAAAAAACAACCCAAGATTCCTGCGTAAATACGGTGATTGCATCAACAGACGAAAAGCGACTTGAGGTCCATAATTATAATAAATTTGTCGTGGTACACCCTAGCGGAATGGTTGTATTTAAAAGTATAGATGAGGCTTTAAAATTTTATCGCAATATTTGATATTTCTTTGACTTTTTTTAATAATAAGGGTAAATTAGGAATATACCACAGAAGGGAAGTCATTATCAAATGAAGCGTGAGTGGCGGCTATACAGTATTGTAGTTTTACTTTTGGATATTTTGTCAATTGTTCTTGCAAACTTGCTTAGTGTATGGGTTAGGTTTAATGTAGGTGTTTTCCCCGATATTGCGTTTTTGGGGGAGCCAAGTAGTTATTATTACAGTATTGTATTTATAATGATACCTGTTTTTGTTGTTGTTAGTGCTGCTTTTAAATTGTACAAGGCTACTTTAAAAAATGAAGCGTCCAAGGAATTTGGAAAAATCGTCGGCACAAACCTGCTTAGCGCGTTATTGCTTGTTGGGTTTACGTTTGTGTTTAGATGGGGTCTGGAATATTCCCGCTGGGTGCTTTTCTTTTTTGTTGCGTTTAACATTATTTTTACGACTATTTTTCGTAATTGTTACCGCGCATATATGCGCAGCCATTATAAGAAGGGGCATTATCAAAGAAGAATCGCAGTCGTGGGCATTAATCGCTTGGCCGAGGCGTATATCAGCTCCGTAAAAGCATACAGACGCTGGGGCTATCGCATGGAAGGCATTATTTTAACGGAAGCAAGCGACAAATATACAGGGTTTATGGGCTACAAGGTTTTGGGAAGCATAGACGAATTGCCCGAGCTAAACAAGGAGTACGCTTTTGATGAAATAATTATTGCGTTAAACTCCGATGAGATTTCTTTGCTTACAAAAATTATTAAAATTTGTGACTTGGAAGGTATACGGGTTAAGATTGTTCCTGTTTATTACGAGCTGCTTAATGTTAGCACCAATATCGAGGATGTTGATGGTATGTCGCTTATGGTAATTCGTGATATTCCGTTGGATTCGTTTTTTAATCGTTTTCTTAAAAGGGCGTTTGATATTGCTTTTTCTTCTGCCGCGCTTTTATTTTTTTCGCCCTTGCTTATTATGGTTGCTATAGGTGTGAGAATGTCTTCGCCCGGGCCTATTTTCTTTAAGCAGGAACGGGTTGGGCAAAATGGTAAAACCTTTAACATGCTAAAATTTAGAAGCATGAGGGTGCAAACCGACGAAGAAGAACAAACCCAATGGACAACACAAAACGACCCGCGCAAAACAAAATTTGGCACATTAATAAGAAAAACCAGCTTGGACGAGCTTCCGCAGTTTATTAACGTGTTTTTAGGCAATATGAGCGTGGTAGGCCCACGCCCGGAACGCCCTTATTGGGTAGAGAAGTTCAAAAGCGAAATCCCCGAGTATATGCTTAGGCATTATGTAAAGGCGGGCATAACAGGGTGGGCGCAGGTAAACGGTTGGCGCGGTGACACTTCGATTAAAGAGCGGATAAAGTGTGATAATTATTATATTCAAAACTGGGATTTGATGTTAGATATTAAAATTTGCATCCTTACACTTGTAGGAGCATTTACAGATAAAAATGCGTACTAAAAAATTTTTGCTCGTTGCCACGGTTGTAAAATTGCACGTTAGTGCGTTTTATTTGCCGCAGTTAAAATGGCTTAAAGAGATGGGTTACGAGGTACATGTGGCGGCGTTTAATGACACCGGCGAGGATAAGTGTGTCATTGAAAACTGCGACCGATTTTTTGATATGCCGTTTTCTCGCTCGCCTTTTGGGGTGGGTAATTTTAGGGCATATTTTAAGTTGAAAAAGCTGATTGATGAAAACAGCTACGATATCGTGGCGTGCAGCACGCCTACGGCTTCTATGGTGGGGCGGCTTGCGGCTCGTGGGGCGCGAAGGTGCGGGACTAAGGTAGTGTATCACGCGCATGGTTTTCATTTTTATAACGGCGCGCCGCTTGCTAATTGGCTTTTGTATTATCCTGCCGAGCGGTTTTTGGCGCGGTTTACGGATATGATTATTACGCTTAATAATGAGGATACACGGCGGGCGGCGGCGTTTAACGCGCCTGTTAAAAACAGCCTTGGGCCGGGGGTTAATTTTGAGCGGGTTACGGCGAGTGGGGTGAGCAAGGCCGCGCTACGGGAGGAGCTTGGCATTCCCGAGGGCGGTATTTTTGTGTTGTCGTTTGGCGAGCTTAATAAAAATAAAAACCATATGGTGATTTTGCGGGCAATTTCGCGGATTTTGGATGCATATTATGTAATTTGCGGAGAAGGCAAGCTGCGCGAAAAGCTGAAATACGAAAGCGAGCGTTTAGGCTGCGCCGACAGGTTAATCCTCGCGGGCTACAGAGGCAACATCGGTGATTTTTTAAACGCGGCGGATATTTTTGCGTTCCCATCCATACGCGAAGGAATCGGCCAGTCCTCAATAGAAGCAATGGCAGTGGGCTTACCGCTGGTAACATCACGTGCGCGGGGAGTAACAGAATACGCAATAGAAGGCGAAACCGCGCTATTATGCGACCATAACGACGTGGAAGGCTTTGCAAAAAACATAGTGCGTCTAATCGAAGATAAAAGCCTGCGCGACCGCCTAAGCAAAAACAGTCGCGAAGCCGCAAAAAAATATTCCGAAGAAAACGCGCTGGAGGTAATCAAGCAAATCTATGCCGCAATCAAGCCAAATACCAACAAATGCAAGGGATAGGCTATATAAAAAAACCACTTTAGCCCACGGCCGCGCTTTCCGTTATAAAATGCAATCAATGCAACAGGGATTAGCGTCGCGGGTATCATCAACAAATGCATCGTAGGAATATACGCAAATGAGCGATTAATCCCCCAAAAAATCATGCCTTGATGTTGCCAAATGCACAGCAACACCATCGACGCCAAACGCCATCTAAAATTTTTAATTATATACATACAAAAAACAAAAAACACACCATAAGCTCCGTAATCAGCGGACAATAACACGGCCAAAGCCATGCACACAAGCGTAGGAACAAACGACACAATCACCATTTTGTTTTTCAAAGTCTCGTAGGCAACAATAGCCAAACCGCCTAAAAACAACGTGTAAAAAATATTTGTATCGGCAAAAAAATTTATTCCGTCATTAAAAGCCAAATCAAACGGAATCTCCGAGATAATCGCAAACGCACCAAGCCTTGCCAAAAATCTCCATGGGCTTCTTGTATGTCTAAATCCCTCCGCGATTAAATAGACAAAAATAGGAAACGCAATCCGCCCGATAACACGTAAAACTATCAAATCAGTAAAAAAAACCGCACCGACATGGTCTATCAGCATGGATGTTAGCGCGATTATTTTTAATACAAAGACGCTCATAGGATATTTTCCGCAAGGTTGGCGAATTGGAAAATATCCAGAGTTTCGCCTCGGGCTTGGGGGTTTATTCCGCAGCTTAGCAGGGCTTCCGACAGCGCGGTTTTTCCACCGCCTATGCCTTCGGAGTCCAGGGCGTTTAGCAGGGTTTTTCTTCGTTTTCCGAATGCGGCGTGGATTATTTTAAACATTCGCTCCTTGTCTGTGTTTACCCTTGGCGCGGGCAAAAGCGTAAGCTTTACCACCGCAGAATCCACTCCCGGGCGCGGAAAAAAACAGTTAGTCGGCACATTTGCAACCAGTGACACGTCTGCATAATACTGTACCGCCAGCGTAAGCGAGCCATAATCCTTTTTGCCCGGGGTCGCACTCATGCGCTGTGCTACTTCTTTTTGAATCATCACGGTAACGGATTCTAAAGGCAGACCGCTCTCTAATAGATGAAAAATCACGGGCGTGGTTATATAATACGGCAAATTTGCCACCACTTTTACTCCCCTACCCTCGTCGCCGATTATTTCCTTCAAATCCGTGCGCAAAATATCGTCTTGCACGACTTTAAACCTTCGACCAAATGGCCTAAATAATTCTTCCAAAATCGGCACTAGCTGCTTGTCCAGCTCTACGGCGGTTACATACGCACCTTCTTCCAGCATGGCCTGTGTCATCCCGCCTATGCCGGGGCCTATTTCCAGTACACGCTCGTCTTTGGTTATCCCTGCCGCCTTTATTATTTTGTGCAATACATGTTGGTCTATCAAAAAATGCTGTCCCAGCTTCTTTTTTGCAATTAAACCATGGCGCGCCATTAGCTCTTTTGCGCCTGCCATGGTTGCTATACTAGTGTTTATCAATCTGATTCACCCCATAACCCAGCCCCAGCAGCGCGAAAAACACACCTGTAGAGCCGACTGTCGTATCCGTCGCCATCCCCGACATCACATACGCACTAACCGCGCACAAAAGCCCAAGCCGCAAGCCATAGGCAAACATCGGCATATCCTTGGTTTTAACCAGTAGCATAAACGTGGTAAAAATATAATGCGCAAAAAGCCCAAACAACGCAATCGCAGATATCCCGCCTGTAGTAATCCACGTTTGGATAAACATATTATGCGCCTTGTCCACGATAAACGCCGAGGTAAAATGAAACCTGTGCGACTCAACAATTTCCGTTTTAGGGAAAACATTAACAAAGGTATCGGGACCGCTACCGATAATTGTACGGCTTGGCATAAGCGGAAACGACCGCGACCAAATATGTCCGCGGCTACTGCCCCAGGTTTCGCGCCCGTAGAAGCCCCATGCCGGTACTTTATCCGCGAAATCAATAGACCTCCTGCTTATCGGTGAAATCCCGTGCAGCCGCCCGTCCTCGAATAAAAAGAAAAAGTCCGCCGCATGTGTATGACGATACGCAAAAAAATTAGCTGTGATAAAATGCTCAATAGAAATTGTTCTGTATCCCGGTATTTCAAAGCTGTATATCAGTGACGCAGGCTCTGTTTCGCTTCCCGGGTTTTCGGTTATATAGGGGTGGATAATGTTTCCGTACCCATCGCGGACGGTAAGCCACTCCCTGTTAAGCCAAAGCCTTTCTATCCAAGCCTCAAATTCGCCTTCTTCAAATTCGCCTTGGTCAAAGCTTTCTGCCGTCATGCTAAATATTGTATTATCTCCGCGCACTACCGTCATTGTGTTACCGTCAAACAGATAATTTTGAATCCCATGCGTATCGGCACGCATTGCCATTTGCATTCTGTTAAACAGAAACGTAACCCTATAATTAAGCTGCGGCACAAAACTGATGGCAAGCAGAAGCAACACCACAACCGGCAAAGCCGCCATCCCCAACCGCTTTACAGGAATCCCCGGCCTGCACAAAAACGTAACAACAAGCACAACGGTTGCGGTAATAATGCCAATCAATCCGCCAAGAGAGCTACTGCCAAAAACCCCAAGCAGCATAAGCGCGCCGGCGACCAAAAAAATAGCCCTAATATACTTTTTGCCGTCGTAAGTAAGCGCGGCAAGCAAAAGTACAGGGCTTAACATAGCCGTATATTTACCAAAAGTATTGGGGTTAAAAAGCGTACCGTATGACATTGGAAACTCTATAGTAATTTCATCCATATGCCTGCGAAAAAGCTCATCATCCATTGTAATCAACCATCGACCCGCCATTGTACCAAAAAAATCGTGTCCAATAAATTGCCCTACCCCTATAGCACCCATTATAATAGAAGAAAAAACAAGCCCAAACAAAACAATCTTAGCCCTTGCGAAATCCTTAACAAAATAAATCACCGCGAAGAAAACCACAAAATAGGCTATCCACATAAACGCGCCTTCGCCGCGGTCGTACGTACCCAGCCAGGCCGTATGCGTATACCTTGAAAATATCGCGGAAATAATCACAAACAGCAAATATACGCCGCTTAAAACAACATAGGGACGCCTGATAAACTCCCGATAATCGGGCATTTTGCCACTCGTTATCACATCATTGATATAAAAAAACGCAATCAGCCCCGCAGGCACAAGCACCGCTACGCCTTTCCAATAGCTAAAAATATCGAAATACCTCCCGTCGGGATACTGCCCCGACATATAAGGCAAAAGCTCCGGCGGCAAATTACGCATAGCAATCTGCACAATCAGCGGCATAACCGCTACTACAATCATTATCATTACGCCTATAAATACATCAAGGAATTTTGCTTTTGTTTTTTTCATTACAATCTCCATTCATTTAGTGATTAGGACCGTGGGCTCTGCCCACACCCGCAAGCCTTTGAAAAGGCTTGACCCAAACTTTGACATTTTATTTTATCATATGAGGTGAAAATATGCGAATTTTTGGTAAGCAGCTTCTTTTTTATCTTGGGACGTTGATTGTTTGTTTTACATTTTTGGGGATTGTGCTTTCGCAGGTGTTGCGTGGGTTTTTGACGGAGCAGCGGGCTAATGAGCTTACTCGGCTTGCGGAGCGGGTGGCTTATTCTATGGAGAATTTGACGGGGTATGGCGCGCTTTTTATTTTGGGGCAGGAGATTCGGAATATTCATATGTATACGGGGGCTACCGTTATTATTTTGGATACGGATTTTAATATTTTTGTGGATTATGGTGTGCCTGTGGGGGCGGGGGCGCATGTATATGAGGATGAGATTGCGCCTGTTATGTACGGTGAGACTGTGGCTGTTTTTGGTACTTCTAATCATCCTGCGCTTCAGCCGTTGTTGGTGGTTGGGGTTCCTTTTCGGATTGGTGGTGAGGTTGCGGGAGCGGCTTTGGTTGGTGTTTCTATGGCGGAGCTGGAGGCTGCTGTTGATGAGATGTATCGGATACTGCTTTTCGCGCTTGGGGTGTCGGCGGTGCTGGCTTTTGTGTTGCATTTTTTTACCAGTCGTGCGATTTCCAAGCCGTTGCGGCAGATAAACGAGGCTGCGGGGGAGATTGCGGGTGGCGATTTTGAAAAACGCCTTCCCGTGCGCGGAAAAGACGAAATAAGCAAGCTGGCGGAGCAGTTTAACAAGATGGCGGAAGGCTTGCAGGAGCAGGAGCGAATCCGCAACGCGTTTATTTCCAACCTCTCCCATGATATCCGTTCGCCGCTTACGTCTATGCGTGGTTTTATCACGGCAATCGCAGATGGGACTGTGGGGGTTGACGAGCAGCCTTATTATTTGGGTATTGTTTTGGATGAATCGGAGCGGTTGATAAAGCTTTCCAATGATATTTTGGATATCCAGCGGGAGGCCACACTGGAGAAAAGCACCTTTGATATTAACGATTTGATTAGGAAGACTATTCTTGGATTTTCGCGCCAAGCCATGGAAAAACGGCTGATGATAACCAGCCGCTTTGCGCACAGCACCGACCTTGTGGAAGCCGATAAGGATAAAATAAGCCGCGTTCTGCATAACTTGCTTGAGAACGCGGTAAAATTTACGCCTGCCGACGGCGAAATCACCGTAGAGACAACCGAGACCCGCGAAAAAGTCCTAATCTCCGTATCCGACAACGGCCGCGGCATGACATCGGAGGAGCTTAAATATATCTTCGACCGTTTTTACAAGGGCGACCCTTCCCGTGGTGAGGACAAAATGGGAAGCGGCCTTGGGCTGTCCATCGTCAAATCCTTCATCCGCGCCCACGGCGAAACCCTCACAGTAGAAAGCGACATAGAAAAAGGCAGCGTGTTTACGTTCACGCTGCCTTTGGGATGATATGAGGTTTACTCCACGCGGAGTGGGTTAACTTTTACGCCGGGGCCCATTGTGCTTGCAAGCGTTATGCTTTTAAGGTACGTGCCTTTTGCGGCGGAAGGTTTTGCTTTTATTACTGCCGACATTAGCGTTTGGAAATTCTGTGCCAATTTTTCTGTACCGAAGGATACTTTGCCTATCGGCACGTGGATGATGTTTGTTTTGTCGAGGCGATATTCGATTTTACCGGCTTTGATGTCGTTGATTGCTTTTGTTACGTCGGCGGTTACCGTGCCGGCTTTTGGGTTTGGCATTAGACCTTTGGGGCCGAGGACGCGACCGATTTTACCCACTGTACCCATCATGTCGGGGGTGGCTACTACCACGTCAAATTCAAACCAGTTTTCGCCTTGGATTTTTGCAACAAGCTCGTCGCCGCCTACGAAGTCTGCACCTGCGGCTTCTGCTTCGGTGGCTTTTTCGCCTTTGGCGAATACCAGAACGCGCACCGTGCGGCCTGTGCCGTGTGGCAGAACAACCGCACCGCGTACCTGCTGGTCTGCGTGACGGGAGTCTACGCCCAGGCGGATGTGTGCTTCTACCATTGAGTCAAATTTTGTTACGCTTGTTTTTTGTACTAAGTCCATCGCTTCGCTTACGTCGTAGAGCTTTGCTGCTTCTACCAGTTTAGCTGCGTCTGTGTATTTTTTTCCACGTTTCATATTTTTCTACCTCCCCTATTCGCCTACGACAATGCCCATACTGCGGGCTGTGCCGGCTATCATGCTCATTGCCGTGTCTATGTTTGCGGCGTTTAGGTCTACCATTTTTAACTCCGCGATTTTTTGGACTTCGGCTTTGGGGATGGTTGCTACTTTTTCTTTTTTGCTGGGTGTGCCGCTGGCTTTTTCGATTTTGCAGGCCTTTTTGATAAGCACTGCCGCGGGCGGCGTTTTTGTGATAAATGAAAAGCTTTTGTCTGCAAAAACGGTAACTACTACGGGGATTATCATACCCGCGTCGTTTTTGGTACGCTCGTTAAACTCTTTGCAGAAGCCCATCATGTTTAGCCCGTGCTGTCCCAGTGCGGGACCAACCGGGGGGGCAGGTGTTGCTTTGCCGGCTTCGATTTGCAGCTTTACATAAGCCGTGATTTTCTTTGCCATATATTTTTCCTCCTTGTAGTACAAGCGGGCTGCTTTTTGCAAAACCCTCCTACTTAATGGTTACATCCGTTGTAATACGTGGTAGTCCACCTCTACCTGTGTCTCGCGGCCGAATACGCTTAGCGTTATGGACACGGTTTTCTTTTGGTGGTTGATGTCTTTTACATTGCCCACAGAGCCTTCGAAGGGGCCTGTGATTATGCGGACGATTTCTCCGATGTCGAGGTCTAATTCGAAGTCGGGTACTTCTATTCCCATTGAGATGATTTCTTCGTCCGTGAGCGGCACGGGTTTTGAGGCCGGGCCTACAAAGCTTGTTACGCCACGCGTGTTGCGCACTACGTACCATGTGTCGTCTGTTATTACCATTTTAAGCAGAACATATCCGGGGTAGATTTTGCGCTGTACGGATTTTTTTACGTTGTTTTTCATCTCTATTGTGTCTTGTACAGGCACAACGATTTGGTCGAAAAACTCGTGCATTCCTCGGTTTTCGATGATTTTTTCCAAGTTGGCTTTTACCTTGTTTTCGTATCCCGAATAGGTGTGGACAACGTACCATTTAGATTCTTCCATAGTATCTCCTTATGATATCAGGCCCACAAAGCCTTGGAATGCTTGACTGAAAATAAAGTCGAAAAACGCAATATACACACCAAACATCAGCGAAACCACGATTACCGTAACCGTGTGCTTAAAAAGCGTCTCACGTGAAGGCCATACTATCTTGCGAAACTCTGCGCGGTAGGTTTGGAATGTGCCTTTTACTACATTTGTTTCGTTTCTTTTTTCTTCGTTCATTTTGCAGGCCTCCTATTTTGTTTCGCGGTGCGGCATGTGCTTGTTGCAGAATTTGCAATACTTTTTTGTTTCCATGCGGTCGGGGTGATTCTTTTTCTCTTTCATTGTGTTGTAGTTGCGCTGCTTACATTCTGTACATGCTAAGGTGATTTTTGTACGCATTAATATCCCTCGCTTTCATTTTCTTTTCACAACCAAAAAAACATCGCGGGCGATGTCCGGACAAAATCTTAACATTTGTCAATTAGGTTGTCAAATGTTTTTTAAGCAAAAATGATTTTTATTGTAATCAATTAACCCGTCTTTTTTCATGCGGGACAGCTCGCGGGATAATGCGCTGCGTTCTATGTTTAGGTATTCTGCCATAATATTTCTGTTTATGGGTATATTAAAGGAAGAGCTTTTTTGCTCGCGGGAGATTTTTTGCAGGTAGGTTAGGATTTTTTCGCGGACGGTTGGCTCCAGTAGGCAGTTTATTCTTTCGTGGAGTTCGAGCCCTTTTTCGGCTACAAGGGACATGAAATTTTGTAGGATGTCTTTGTGGTATTTGCAGTTTCTTTCGCAGGGGGTTAGGATTTTTTTGTAGGAAATCATCATTATCGTACTGTCCTTGGTGGCTTGTACGGTTAACGGGCTTACTCTACCCGGACTTGCGGCCAAGAGAACTCCTATCGCGCCGCCTTTTTCTACCATTGTTATGATTATCAGCTTGCCAGATGCATTCCATTTTATTGATTGCGCACTGCCTTCCAGTATAAAGCCAAACTCGTCGGTGGTTGTGCCTGCTTCTATTATTATTTCGTCTTTTTTGAAATAGGCGCGGCGGGCGTTTGCGCATTTTGTAAAAATTTTCATGGACGCACCTTTTTGAAATGTTGCACAGGCAACAAAATATTTTGCTCGATTATAGTATATTTACAAAAAAAAATCCACGGAGGTAGTTATGAAAAAATTATTTTTACTTATTTTTGCTTTGATGGCGGTGTTTGTGTTTTCGGCTTGCGGCGCGGAGGACGAGTATGAGGCTATGACAATCCGCGTGGCCGCAATGCGTGGGCCTACGGCTATGGGACTGTTGCATTTAATGGACGAAAATGCTAACGGAAACGCACGTAATTACTACGAATTTGAAATCCTTGGCTCGCCTGACCTTGTTCCGCCGCTGTTTGCGCAGGGTGCGGTGGATATCGCCGCTGTACCCGGCAACCTTGCCGCTGTTTTGCATAATCGCTTGGATGTAAAAGCACTTGCGGTCGTCACCCTTGGCGTATTGCATATTGTTGACACAACCGATACAATACACAGCATCGCAGACCTTGCGGGGCGAACGATTTTTTTACATGGGCAGGGTGCTACGCCCGAGTTTGCTTTAAATTATGTTTTGACACAAAACGGGCTTACTCCGGACGTGGATGTTTATATCGAATTCCGCGCCGAACACGCGGAAATTGCCGCGCTTTTGGAAAACGGGCAGGCGGAAATCGCTCTGCTTCCCGAGCCTTTTGTCAGCACCGTGCTTATGCGCTATATTGACGGACTTCGTGTGGCGTTGGACTTAACCGAAGAATGGAATCGCGTTCAGCCCGACTACGGCCTGATAATGAGCGTGGTAATAGCCAACCGCGATTTTGTGGAAAATCACCCCGAGGCCGTTGCTGTCTTTATGGAAGAATACGCGGCATCGGTGGCATTTATCAACGCAAACGTGCCGGAAGCCGCACAGCTCGCCGTAGATTTTGAAATCATCCCCAACGCTAACATCGCCGCGACGGCTATTCCGCGTACAAACATCGTTTTTATCACAGGCCAAGAAATGCGCCAAAATCTTCTCGGATTTTACCAAGTTTTGTATAACGAAGAACCACAATCCATAGGAGGCGGTATGCCTGCGGACGACTTTTTCTTCATTCCTTAAAATCCTAACACGCCTTCGGCGATTTAAGATGCTGGAGCTTGTGTTGATAGTCATTTTTTGGCTACTTGTATGGGAGGGCGTCAATGCCCTAATCCACAGCGATATTATTATTGTCTCGCCGCGTGTTACATTTGCGCGGCTTTTTGCGTTGGCGCAAACACAAATTTTTTGGGAAAGTATCGGCATGTCGCTTTCGCGGATATTAAAGGGGTTTTTGCTTGCACTGGGGGTCGGGGTCGTGATTGCGGCTTTTTCTGCGCGATTTTCCATCTTTAAAAAGCTCGTCGCGCCCGCCATTAATGTTATTAATGCCGTGCCTATTGCTTCGTTTACGATTCTCGCG
>WQRQ01000001.1 GCA_009786685.1 Defluviitaleaceae bacterium | reverse complement strand
ATGCAACCAGAAGGTCGGTATCACCCGGCGCGCCGCTTAGTGACAGTGCAAGCAGGTTATGCCCGCCCGCCTCGCGAAACTCGGGATTTATTCTTATATTATTTATCGTAAACACTGTGGAGATATTGTTTGGGTTTTCGTGGTCACTTACCGGCCATGGACGGCGGGGTACTCTTTCATACTCCGGCGGGTTTGTTAAGTTGTTCATTATCGGGTTGCCTGCCGAATCACGCGCTATAACAGGGTCGCCGTTTGAGTCAACTTCATAAAAACGGAATCGTCCCATGTGGTCGCGTGGGTGTTCTTCCTCCGTGTAGCGGATAAAGAGCGGTACGCCTACACGCGGCGGGTCGCTGAGGTCGAGCGGGCGTTGCGGTATCCGCGCCTGTTCTCCTGTTATCGGGTCAATTATCGGCGTAACACCGTCCGCTTCGTATCTGAGAATCGGTTCGCCGTCGGCGTTTGTTTCGTAGAAAAGGAAGTTGCCGTCTTCGCCGCGCAGGTAGCCTGTGAGGGCATCGTTTATCATGGTGACTACGCTGTTAACTATGCGGTCGAGATTGATTTGTACCTGCGAAATCATTGCGTTTTCTACCGACCACATGTGGGCGCGGTGGTTATGCCTTTGCGCCATGTAGTCGCGTTCCATTTCTTGGATAAGCGCGGGTCTGTCTGCCGGTGTGGCAGCCACGTATCTCTGTATAAAATTGTTTGGGTCGTGGGTGTGATGTTCTTGGGCTTCCAGCAGGCGTGCCAAAGTTTGATTTTGTGTGGCCAAGGTAGTCTGTAGGGCGATGATATCCGGCCCGTAGGTTGTATTGGAAAGGGTGTACTCGGTGGCGGCTATCGCGCTTATGGTGCTGTTTATTGCGGTTTGCAGCCTTACCGAAAAGGGGTCGGTTGGGCTGGTTGCCGGTGGTGCTATTGCAGAAACAACAATTCTCGCAAGCTGGACGATTCCGTAAACGGGTGGGTTTCCCGGGATTGACGGTTCGTTATTCACCACCAGCGGCGGGCGCAGTTGGTCGCTCATGTGGTTCATGGGTGTTGTACCCCTTGCTTGCAGAAGCGCAAGCAAAGTGCCGCGGTCGTTTTGGTTTGCCGCGTTTATCGGTGTGAGATAATTTAAAAAGGATGTAAACTCGGTAGGTGGCGTACCTGCCGAAAGGATTTCTGTGGAGTGAGTAAATACAGGCTCTACAAAAGACGCCTCGCGAGAAATAAAACGCAATCCCATCTGCGACTGTGTAGTACCCGTAAGAAGATGATGGCCAAGCGAAGTAATATTTACCTCGCCCCGAGGCCCAAAAAATACGTCTATGGGAATCATATTGGCCAAGTGGTCGAGCAAAAGGTTACGCTCGTCGCGCCAGTCGTTTGCCATATCGCCTGTGGCTTCTGCGCCGATTATACGGCGGTTTAGGTCTGCGATGGCGGACACTGTGGCATTTATGCCGTCGCGGCCGTTTACGATATTTCGGATTTGGGCATCGAGATTAAACTGATATTCCAGAAGCCCTGCAAAGACTTCCTGCGATTTTATAAGAAAGGATTCTGCATTGGAAAGAAAAAACTGACGCGTAGCCAGTCCCTCGGGGTGAGAAGTAAGCTCCTGTATAGAAAACCATATATTGTTAAGCGCGGTTTGGAAATTATATCCGCCGTGCAGCTCACCAAGCAGGGTTTCAACCATAACGCCCGCTGCTACTTTTGTGGAATAGAATTTTAGCTGCGTAACATTATTGCGGAAGTTTATATCCAGGAACTCATTACGGATTTGGTGTACCTCGCTCCAGTCCGCGCCCATGCCAACGACCATGCGATTGCCGCCACCGCTTATGCCTACATTACGAGTAAAGGCCGTTTGCTGAACTATCCGCTGACGCGAAAAGCCGTTTGTCTCGGCGTTTGCTATATTATGCCCCGTAACATTTAGGTTGCGCTGTGCAACACGCAGTCCGCTGGTAGCTACCGATAGTCCTGAAAACCCCATACTAAAATCCCCTTCTCAATGGGGGCTACGCCCCCAAGCCCCCTCGCTGCATCGGGCTTCGCCCGACCGGGGTGGATATTATCTCATTGCGTTAAATGTCCCTGCTCCCGGACTGTCGCCGCCGTTTATCGGGCGTGTCGGGTATGGTGTAGGCTCGGGTGCTATCGTAGAACGTAACGCGTTTAGCGAGTATTCTACAAACTCCATCGAGCTTTCCAGTAAAGATTTATTTATTTCGTTGATTTCTCTTAGTTTTTCTACCGCTTCGCGGAGAGCCTTGCCCGATTCTCGCAGTTTTTCTTGCTCTTCGGGTCGGTCTTTTAGGATTTCTATTATGTCCGCCAGGGACAGGTCGTCATCCTTTTTTAATAGCATTACGTCGGCTATGTCTTTGACGAGTGCTATGCGGTTTTTTTCCAAACGATTGTTTTGCGAAATTACCATGTTTTTTAGATTTACCAAGTTTTGCAAGGTGTCTATTTCGTTTTTGATAATCGCGTCTTTTTCTTCTAACGAAAGGCCGTATAGCTCTGTATGGCGTTCTGTTTGTTCTTTCATTACATCTACGAGCTGGTCTATCATGCCTGCCATTTTTCGCGCCTTTCCGGATTCAATATAAAGACTCTTTCGGAAGCTGTTGGCGCGAACAAGTTCGCACTCTCCAAAAGAGCCTGATTATAACATCCTTGTATTTTTGAAGACTATCCCCTGAGTATGCTTGTAGCGACATCTTGCGAACTAACGCGGTATGTGCCTGCGTCAAGCATTTCCTGTATACGATTTACCAAGCTTTCTCGAATGTCCGGCGTATTGGCTATCGCCCTCCGTGCCGTTTGATATTCTCCTGCCTGGGCCGATAAAGAGACTCTGTCTGTTTCGGCTGCTCTACTGTCTGTACGCGCAGTCCTAGCCGCCGGTCTTGTGGTTTGCGCACTGTAGGCACTCATCACACTGGATATTCTCATGTCCATCATCAAGCCCTCCTTTCTGTTTAAGTAGGGGCTCTGCCCCTACTACCCCGCCGCTCCGGTCGGGCAAAGCCCGACGTCAGCTTCCTCACGCGACTTTGTCGCACTGCGGGGCTGCGTTTTACGCAGCGATTTTGTTTGTCAATTATTTTATCGGCAGTATTGGGCGATTTGATTAGGGGTTATCGTTATTTTTTACGGAAATTGCTAATGTCATACATGAGATATCCCCCGCACCCGCTTTTTTTAGGGCTTTTGCGCACTCGTTTAGGCTCGCGCCCGTGGTAAAAATGTCGTCGGTTAGGATTATGTTTTTATTTTTTACGGCAGAAGGGTCTGTTACCAAGAAGATGTCTTTTACGTTTTCTGCGCGGCGGGAGGGGTGAACCTCGGACTGGGGAACGGTATCTACAGTACGGGCAAGAATGGGCAGCATAGGGATTTGGAAGGCTTTTGCGAGAGGAATTGTTAGGGTCTCGGCCTGATTAAAGCCGCGCTCGTTTTGCTTTTTGCGGTGCATAGGTACGGGAATAAAAAAATCAACTGACGATAAATTACGGTCGGTTGAATTTGCCCATAAAATCCCAAGGCCTTGTGCTACGCGCTTTTTGCGGTTGAATTTCATGTCGTTGATAAGCTCTCGCATAAGCTCATCGTATGTAAATGTGGAGATGTTATGAGAAAAGTAGAATTTCCTACCGCGGCAGGAGGCGCAATGCACCACAGGGGCGTCGGTGGGCGCACCACATTTTAGGCAATTTGGATGAAGGATTGGCTCAAAGATATCGCGACAAGACACGCAAATAAAACGCTCCGGCTCATTTAACGGAAGGAGAGCTTTGCAGGCTATGCAGGTTGGGGGGTATATCCAGTCGAGGAGGGTTTGCACATTATTCGCTCATTTCATTCATGTCTTTTAGGCGTCGTGCCAGTGCTGTGTACCTGCCTGTTATTTTGTTGTTATCAATCATGCGGAGCATGGTTTCCGGTAGACCTACGAGGACGGCAAGCTCGCGGGCGCGAGTGACGGCGGTGTAGAGCAGATTGCGAGTAAAGAGCATTGGCGGGCCGCTGAAGATTGGAATAATGACGGCGCGATACTCACTGCCTTGGGATTTGTGGACAGTGACGGCATATGCGAGTTCCAGCTCGTCGAGCTGGGAGAAGCTGTAATTTACGCGGCGATTATCGTCAAACTGCACGACAAGGCCATCATCATCGCCTATGGAGCGGATGATTCCCATATCGCCGTTAAATACGCCTTCCCCAAAGTCTACCCTATGTCCGCGCTCGTTAAAGCTTTCCCAAACGGCGTCGTAGTTGTTTCGGATTTGCATTACCTTATCGCCTTCGCGAAAGGTAACTGTGCCGTATTCTCGCTCACGTTTTTCTACGGACGGAGGGTTTAACCGCGCCTGCAAAATGGTATTTAAGTGCATGACACCAAGAAGCGACTTCCGCATAGGCGTAAGCACCTGTATATCGTGCAACGGGTCAAATTTTTTATAAGCCGGCAACCGTGTCGCAATGAGGTCGAGAATAGTTTGCAACGCATCCTCGGGACTGTGACGACTAATAAAGAAGAAATCCTTTTCCTTATCATTAAGCTCGGGATAATCACCCTTATTTATCCTGTGGGCATTGGTGATAATCGCACTTTCGGCGGCTTGGCGAAAGATTTCCGTAAGACGCGCAACAGGCAGGCACTCGGAAGCAATAAGGTCCTTTAAAACATTGCCCGCACCCACAGACGGCAATTGGTCAACATCCCCCACAAGAATAAGCCGCGTACCATCGGCCACCGCGTCCAACAAACTCTTCATCAAAAGAATATCTATCATAGAACACTCATCAACAATAAGCACATCCGTCTCCAAAGGGTCGTCCTCGCCTTTCCGAAAGGTTTGGCGGCGGGAGTTTTCCGACATAAATTCTACCTCCAGCAAACGGTGAATCGTCTTAGCCTCACGACCGGTGGTCTCGGACATACGCTTTGCAGCACGCCCCGTAGGCGCGGCAAGCGTAACCGTTAACTCCTGCTGCTCCAACAAACTAATAATCGCATTAATCGTGGTAGTCTTCCCCGTACCAGGCCCGCCGGTCAAGATAAGAACACCCTGCGTAGTCGCGGCAATAACAGCTTGTTGTTGACTGTGTGACAACGTAATATCAGTTTTTGTCGAACTTTTTTTAAAAAGTTCGTGGGGGGGTGATGACGTGCGCGCTTCGCTTGCTGCTTCCCCGGGCAAAGCCCCCACGGTTTTAAGGCTTGTCAATTTCCGAGCGACTTTTAACTCTGCGTAATATAGTGCGCTTGCGAATACGATTGGGTCTTCTTCGGGGGCGGGGATTTCTCGGATTATGTGGCGTTCCATTTGCATTTGGGCGAGTTCGTTTTCTACGAGGGCGGGGTCGCAGTATAGGAGTTCTGCTGATTGGCGGATTAGGGCTGCGGTGGGCATGTATGTGTGGCCTTCGGCGGTGGCTTCCCACAGGCAGAAGCGTACACCTGCCGATATGCGGTCGGGTGCGTCGCGGGAGACGCCGAGGCGGTAGGCGATGGCGTCGGCGGTTTTAAAGCCTATGCCGTCTATGTCGTCTGCGAGGCGGTAGGGATTTTGTTTTACGGCGGTGATTGTTTCTTCTTTGTAGCGTTTGTAGATTTTCATGGCGGCGGCAGGGGTTATGCCGTTGGATTGGAGAAAGAGCATGGCGTTGCGTTGGTCGTGCTGGGCGTGAAAGCTCTCGGAGAGGGAAAGTGCTTTTTTTAGGGATATGCCCTTTATGCGGGATAGTTTTTCCGGGTCGTTTTCTATTACGTCGAAGGAGTCTTCGCCAAAGCGTGCGACGATAAGGCGTGCGGTTTTCGCGCCTATTCCTTTTATTACGCCGGAGGCGAGGTATTTTTCTATGCCTGCGAGTGTACTTGGTTTTACGCGCTCGGAACGGGATACGGCAAACTGGCGTCCGTATTTGGGATTTTCTACATATGTACCTTCTGCGACGATGTTTTCGCCTTCGAGGGGGTTGGAAAGAAAGCCTGTGCAGGTGATTTCTTCGTCCTCGTCGAAGTCTTCGCTTTCATTTGCAGGCTGTATGGAAAACACGGTGTAGCCGTTGTCTTCGTTATGGAATATTATACTCTCGATTATGCCTTCGAGGGTTAGGGAATTTTCCAAGCTCATGGGGTTATTGTAGCATAGTCGGGGGCGTAAATATAGCGTCCGTTTTGGTATATGAAGGTGGTATAGTACGGGATGTTTCGGAATTGCCCGACGCGTCCCAACTGTACGACTATGTCATCCATGCCGTCATCGTTTACGTCTTTTATTATAAGGCCGGAGGCGGTAGAGGTGCGACCGGGAATGTCCAAGGTGTAGATATGATGCGGGGTGCTGTCATGTAGCTGCGAAACAAGCAGCGCGGTGGGGTGGCCGCCCTCTGCGAACCAATGAAAGTACGGATACTCCGATAAGCCTGCCTCAAGCAACTCGTAGGCTTTGTTGTTTTGGATAATGCGGATGTAGCCGAAAATTTCGCCGCCGCAAATCTCACCCCGCGCAAAGTCCGCCCCATGCAGGGAAAGCATTTCCAACGGGGCGCGCTCCAATTCCACGGTCGCGCCTTCGAAAACCATGGCGTATTCGATATTGAGGTATTCCAAGTCCAGCGAATGGAAAAAATCCAGAGCGTCCTGCGTAAGCCCACTTAGAAACATGGAAACACCGACAAGGTTGTCCAACTCCGCCAAGTATAAAAACAAATCAGCGCATTTAGTTTTGTACCAGCGGATTAGCATGTAGACAGTTTGCAGATTTGGCATGTATCGCGGCAAATCCGCCAGTGTTGTAAAGTCCGTCCAGTAGACCCAAATGATTAGATGGGACATATTTTGCATTATTTCAAGTTTTTCTGCGTTGGTGAGCGGCTCGTCGAAATTCCATCTTAAATAATCCGTTACTGCAAGCTCTACGGATTCGTCGTAGAAGGGGATGGGAGGCTCGGTAGGGGTGGGTGCGGGGGTTAGCATGGGGGTAGGTGTAGGTGTGGGGCTACGCTCGGGCGGCAAATGGATTACGCGCTCGTCGTATATTGGGTTGTCGTTTATTGTTTCGCTGCCTGCGCACCCAACGAATATCAAAATCGTAAATATTGCGAGGATTATATTTTTTTTCATGTTTTTAACCTCTGCCTAACGGCTTCGTAGAGCAAAATACTGCCCGCTACGGAGGCGTTTAGAGATTCTGTGGAGCTTGTCATGGGGAGACGGATGAGGGTGTGGGCGGCGGCTTGGGCGGCTTGGGAAATACCGTGGGATTCGTTGCCGATTAGAAGGCAGAGGCTGTCGCGCATATTTGTATCGTATGGAAGAGTGTCGCCGCGTGGGTGCGCTGCGAAAACGGGGACATCGGCGGCAGCGAGCGCGGCGAAGGTATCGGCAGCGTTAGCGTTTGTGATAATGGGCAACCTAAGAACTGCACCCGCCGCCGCACGCAAAACTTTAGGGCTGTAGACGTCGCAGCTACCTTGCGTAAATATCGCACCGCTTGCGCCTGCGGCAGCCGCCGTTCGAATAAGCGTACCAACATTGCCGGGGTCATTAAGGTTTTCGCCCATTAAAATGAATGGCGTATAGCGAATTAATTCCCCTCTACCTTGGAGAATAGCGTCGAGGGTGTGCGGGATTTTTTCACACACGGCGATTATGCCCTGCGGCGTAACAGTGTCGGCCAAGCTTTTGAAGATACTGTCCCGTACCACCTCACAACGTGCGCGGGTATTGTATGGGGCAAGGTCGTGGGTGTCGGCATATTTGCGCGAGGCGATGTACCGGATGATGGTGTAGCTCTCCGGGATTTCCGCGATAAATTTTTCGCCCTCGACCATAAAAAGGCCGGATTCATCACGGGCTTTTTTCGATTTCAGATGTTTTAGCATTAAAAAATCACCTCGCAAGCATTTTATAGCGGATTAATCCTCTGTAGTTTGATGATTTTGAAAAAAGCGTGCCGTCCCTTTGATTACAAGGTCTGACACGCTTTTTATATAGCAGCTTTCATTTTTTGGAATGTTTGTGAGTGGCTTGTAACCACTTTTTTTAACATGGAAACGTCTGTTACTAAGTCCTCTGTTTCGTCGGGTGGCAGCAGCTTTTTTATGTTGTCGGACATTAGGCTGTATCCGTCGGATAACACACCCAGCATTTTGCCGTGTTCCACTTCTATTACTGCTACACTTTGGCTTAATCGCTCTATTTGAGATTTTGTGTCTGTTTCGACATTCGCAAGTTGGATTTCCAGTTTTTCTACGGAAGTTTCCAGTTTTTCTACCGAAGTTTCCAGTTTTTCTACCGAAGTTTCCAATTTCTTTACAGAGATTTTTAGCTCCGATACGTCGGTTTCCAGTTTTTCTATCTTTGTTTCCAGCCTCGTTTGACCGTTTGATAGGTTTACCAGCATTTCTAATATTTTATCGTCTCTGTCCATGGCCTGCACCCCACTTTCACCTTCATTTTTCGATTATATCTGATTTACGCTCTATCTGCAAGTATCACGGCGGCGATTATGTTTGCCGTGGGGTGCATGGCGTTTAGAGCCTCTTGGAAGGTATTATTTTGCGCGCCTACCTCCAGGAGAATGCTTAACGGGGTCATGTGCAGGCTATATCGAAATGGCAGTAGGTAGATTCTGCGGGTGAGGCCGGGATATAGTTGGTTTGCCACGAGCTGAAGGTTTAGGCTTAGGGCAAGATTTTCGCGCCGGTAGGGGTTTGGCAGCCACTGCACGGGTCTTATTTCGCCGTCTCGGTATTGGCGGCTTAGGCCGTTTACAAACATGATTCTGGCGGTGCGTTTGCCGTTTATATATGTTACCATAGGTGCTACGTGGGGTCCTACGCCGTCGCGGTGCAGGTCTATTACCATTTGAATAGAAGGGTTGTCCGCCAGAATCTGCTTTATCACAGGCTCCAGCCGCTCGTATGAGCCGGGGCGGTGGGGGCGACCTTCGACTACATCGAAGCGTCCCATGTAATGCTTTACGGAGATTCCGTGCCGCTCTTCCAAAATTTCCGCGAGGTACGCTCCTACGCCAAATACGCCTGTCATGGGGTCGGAGGGGTCGCTGTCTTCGAACATCTCCATGGAATGCGCGTGGAAGATTAGTATTTGCGAGCCTTCTATGGTGGTGTCTATGCTTAGGTCTTTGTTTAAAAGTTCTTGCACGTCTATGTCGGATTCGAGTAAAATTGTGTTTGGGGCGGCTAAAAATATATTGCTTGTGAGATAATTGAAATCGGAAAGCCGCATTATTTGGCTCTGCGAAAGCGGAACAAAGCGCGGTACGGGCGGGGTTTCGCCATGAGCGCGGGCAACAGAGGCTTTTGATGTTGACGCCGATTTTATGAATACCGCTTCGTGCTCCCGGTAGATGGCGGGCGTGTGCGGGAGCAGCATTATCGCGCCGCAAAGCAGCATTATCGCCAGTGCGGCACGGTATTTTATTACGGATATTTTGTTCACTTCTCTACCCCCTCGTTTTTAATATATGCACGTCGGAGGTCGTTTAATGTTTGGTCATTTTATTTTTAGTATAAACACCGTTGTACCGCTTTTTTTGCTTATCGGATTAGGATTTTTTTTGCGGCGAACGGAGTTTTTGCCAAAGCAGTTTTTTGCAGCGGGTAATCGGATGGTTTTTTACATATTGCTTCCCATTTCGCTGTTTGACAGTATTTTTAATGCTGACCTGTCGCAGCTTGCGAGCTTTGGTTTTGCGGCTTTTAGTGTGGGTGCTACGTTTATTTCATTTTTGGCGGCATGGGCTATTTCTCTTTTTATTGTAAAAGAAAAAGACGTGCGCGGAGCCTTTACACAGGGTGCGTTCCGCTCCAATGCTGTTTTTGTCGGCCTTCCGCTTATGCGCAACCTAGCAGGCGACGAAGGCATTGCCGTGTTTGCGTTGGTGGTCGCCCTCAGTGTACCCGTGGTTAATATTTGCTCAATTTTTGTGCTTTCGGTTTATGCCGACAAAAAGGTTAAGCTTTTGCAGGTGCTGATTTCTATTGTAAAAAATCCGCTTATGATTGGCATGTTTTTTGGATTTGTTTTCTCGTTGTTTAATATAAATTTGCCCTATGTATTTGGCCGCACGCTGTCCGACCTTTCTCGCATGTCCACGCCTATGGCGTTGCTTTGCCTGGGCGGCGGCATTACCATACTCGGTTTTGACAAAAAAATAAAATACGCAGTAGTCGCTACCATAATAAAAATTATTGTACTACCCATAGTATTTACCACGGTGGCCTACTTGCTTGGCTTTAGAGGCATAGAGCTAGCCGCGTTTATGGTGCTGGGCGGGTTGCCGTCTGCGATTTCCGGCTACTCCACCGTAGTAGAAATGGGCGGAGACAGCTATACCGCAAGCAATATTGTGCTAATCTCCACGTTGTTTTCTTCCGTCACGCTTACGCTTTTTATTTATGTAATGATGGTTATGGGGCTTATGTTCTAAATAAACTCCGCAAAAACCCGATTAGCAAAATCCATACCCGTCGGCGTTAGAAATAGACGGTCTTGTTGGCTCGCCAGCAGGCCGTCTTTTTTTAGCTTTGCGATTTGCTTGCCAAAGGCGGGTGTGAATTCGCTTTCGTGTACACCGCGCATTAGGCGCAGACCCAGGATTATTTTTTCGGAATTTAGGTCATTTGGATGAAGGTTTGTTTTTTTACCGCCGCTTTCCCAGCGGGCTTTGCCGTCGAAGGAATGAGCACCCGCCCCAAAGCCAATGTATGGCTTCATCGTCCAGCAATTTATGTTGTGTCGGCTCTCGTAGCCGCGTTTCGCGAAATTTGAGATTTCGTAGTGGTCGAAGCCTGCATCGGCCAGAATTTTGCGGGCGGAGTGGTACATCTCACGGTCGGTTTTGTCGTCGGGCAGGGTTAACTTGCCGCTTTCGAGTTGCGCCCATAAGGGTGTATCTTCCGCAGGGGTTAAGCTGTATGCAGAAATATGCTCGGGGGATAGAGCGATGACTTCCGCGAGAGTATCGTGCCAGCAGTCAAGCGTCTGCCCCGGCAACGCAAACATCACATCCACGCTAATATTTGCAAACCCCACCGCACGTGCGTGCCGAAAATTCTCCTTGAATTCCTCGAATGTGTGAATCCGCCCAAGGGTTTTTAACAGCCGCCCTTGCGTAGCCTGCAAACCAAAGCTTAGGCGGTTTACACCATGCGCTTTCAACGCCGCCAGATATTCCAAATCCACCGTACCCGGATTTGCCTCCACTGTGATTTCTGCATTTGGCGTTAATTCCAACTCCTGCACCGCCTCCAAGATTTCACAAAGCAAAAAAGAAGGCAGCACCGTAGGCGTGCCGCCCCCAATATATACAGTATCAATTTCCCCTAACTCACTAAATTTTAGCTCGCTTACAATACGTCGCACATAAATATCAAAGTCTTTTGAAATGGGGGGATTGGTTTCCCCCCCAAGGTCTTGAGAAAAAAAATCACAGTAAGTACATTTCTTAGCGCAGAAAGGTACGTGTATATAAATACCTGTTGGCATTAGCTTACCCGCGTGTAGTTGAATGCGAAGTTGTCGGCCTGCTCGCTGGCTATGTGCAGCGCGTCGCCTGTTATTGCAAATGTCCAGATTTCGCCGCGTACGCCGTATGTGGCGTTGTGGGAGTGGATGTGGATTCTGTTTGCGTTGGATGTCCATGTAAAGGCTTCTTGCTCGCCTGCGTGACCACGACGGCCTGTGCCTTCTGCGGCAAAGGTGAGGGTGTAGTCGTGGTCGCTGTCCCAGCTCCATGTACCGACGAGGTATTCGTCTTGAGCCTCGGATACGAAAAAGTATGTCCATGTAACAGTCTCGTCGTGTTGGCTGGTTAGGGTGAGGGCGTAGTCTTCGAGGACGAACGTCCAACGCTCGTTACGGATTTCTCCCGTGCCGGGGTAATCGCGGTTTATGAAAAGGGTATCGTCGTTAACGCCCCATTCGAAGGTCTCCGTGAATTCCGGGAAAACACGCTCGCCTGTACCGTCATACAGGAAGTTGTAGTGGTAGACGCCGTCTCTGTCCCATGCCCAAATGCCTATAAATGCCTCGTCCACCTCGCCGGAATTACCGCAGGCGGTAAAAATGCCAAGCGCGGTTAGGACGGAAATAAGTAAAATTAGTTTTTTCATGCTAAAAAAACCCCTTTCGGAATGTCACAAGTATGTTACTAGAATGGATTTGTCGCGTCAATAGTTTGTAGCCCCCACATCAAAGCTTATGCTCGGCCTATCCAAAAATTTACAACACGTTTATTAATCACGCAACTCACGAGAAAGAAATCCTGCGAAAATCCAACCGCGACCTTGTGCTGTTTCAATTTGAACGAAGCGTCCGTTATAGTCCAAGATTTTAAATTCATCGCCACGATGTACGAAGGTCAAAACATCGTAATCATTGCCCGGATCGGTGCGCACGCGCAAAGCATATGCATAGTCGATTATCTGGCGTGTGCCGATTGGGAAGGTATTGCGGCGAATATACCACGGCGGTGTGGGGACGTTACGCGCCGTCATTTCTATTGAGAAATCGGCACCGCGCCAACACTCCCATATGTGACTTCTAATCTCAAAGCCCAGCCAGTACGCCAATTCGAGCAGCGAAAAAAAAGAATCATCTGTGCCCTCCACATAGGCAACCAATAGCGAAATCGTACTCGAAGGATAGTCGTTGCCGTCAAGCCCGAGAACAATATCTCGAAATGGCCATGACCTCCATCCCGTCGATAAATGTCTGCTGAATGGTGTGGGATGAAGTCCGTCCGAAAATTCGTCAACAATCAGGCGGGCGTTGGCGTGGCGTTCGGAAATCCGCTGTAATTCCGTGCCGTCGGGGATGTACGCCTCGCCACGCCGAATCCAAAAATCCCAACCGCAAGGCGGTTCGGCAATGTCAAATTGTGCAGATGTTCCGTTCAAAATATATGCAGCATCTTGCAGACGAAGCCCGTCAATGCCCCACGCTTCAAAAAACTGCCCCTCTACAAAAATCGGATACCGCCCGTAGAAAAAAAACTGCTCCGCAGAAACGCGCATGGAAAAAAATTGTGACATAAGAGCTACCGCTAAAAATCCCATGATAATGTGCTTTAAAGTTTTACAGACCACATAATCCCCTCCAAAGTGTATAAACCTTTGCCAAACATCTTTTATGCACCCGCCGAAATGTTTGCTCTTAATTGCCTTATGCTCTGCACGCTTTCCCAAACCACTTTCCCTTCATCGTTGGAAATTTTACGACGTTCTGTAGGGGTTAAGTGTTTGCGTTCTTCGTATATGTCGGCTCTTAACTTATGCAATTCATCAATTTTTCGGATGTCATAGGCTTTATTCATTTTCGTCGTCTCCTTCGATAAATATTGTTGGTGTCAAAATGTTTGGCTGGAAAATCCCAAAAAGCTGATTTACAGTTTGCACCATCTCTATTGTACTACGCTTTACAAAGTGTTTCATGTTCCAGCTTAATATATATTTACATGCAGAAATACTTGCTATCGCTATGTGTCGGCAATCGTTGTAGCTTTTTTCCTTTAATACGCCTGTTTTTAAATATTCGTCGGCAAGGGCGGACATTTCTTCGCTTTCTTCGGTGTAGGAGGTATCAATCGTGGCGATATATTCAAGTAGTGCCTTTTTTAAGGAATCTTCGCACCTGTTTATTTCCTCATAAACAACGGGAGAAAGAACAACATCCCAATCATTGCGCTCTAATTGCTTCCAAAGTTTGTGTGTGTCATCGCGTTTTTCCGGCGAATCATCTGCCATTAGGTGGCTGATTACAGATGTGTCGAGATAAATTTTTGGTTTGATGAGCATGGCCATAACCTCCTTTGTGTCACAGGGACAGTTATCTTATTAACTTTCCTGTGTTTATGCGGGCCGGAGCGGTTAATCCAAAAACATCTTTTTAGCACAGGTCGTCATAGACTTGAGACGCAACGCAAAAAGATTATTTGCACCTACCTGAAAAAGTGTGTTAGAATACAGTTGCTACAAAAAAACCGTAGCGACCGCGAGGTGGTGGAACACCAAGCGGCGAGTGTAGGGATTCAGCGCATCACCACACACATAGGCGTAAGCCTACCGCTACGCAACCGACAGTTTAACATTGTTTTACGCCTGTTTCAATATTGGAGCATAACGTGAGCGTGTTATCTTTGAGTTGCTGTAGTTTGTTTGAATACTCAAGGTGTGTTTGTGATGGCAATTTTTGCCGTTCCTGCACGCCTTTTTTAATGCATGGGTATATCTTGGGAAGAAACGCACCATTGGTTTCTTCCCGGATAGATATGCCAAAATATTTGTCCTAAATGGACAGTGGGAGGATTTTAATGAAGCAATCTGAACGAAGCAGTAGACAAATGGGAACAATAAAGGGTTTTGTTGCCGGATTTTTACTATGCGCACTACTATCCACAACAATAATGGTTTCGGCTAGCTCCGAGGGGATAGTACGTACGATTTTTTACACCGGAATTAGAATTTTTGTTGACGGAAGAGAGGTTATCCCAACCGATGGTGCGGGACGTCCTGTTGCTCCATTTATTATGGATGGCACAACATTTTTACCTGTAAGAGCCGTAGCAGACGCGATGGATATGGATGTAAGCTGGGATGGAAGCACCCAGCACGTTTATCTTGGCAGACGACCTTCCACTAACTGGGACAATCGTTTGGACAGAATCCAATATACAAATATAACAATAGCCCCTCCTCATTGGGGAATAGGAAACGGTATACACACTTTCTCTCGAATCAATGACCCTATCACCGATTCACTTGGAAACACTTGGACGAATGGCATTATCCTTCGGCATGGGGGCGTTTCGCACCGTGATTTTGGGACTCCGGCACCAATACCTGACGACCCGGACAATGCAACCCTACTGATAGACTATCCACTCAATAGCCAGTATCACACACTAAATGGAAATGCAGTTATCCTTGGCGGCACTGTAGATGTATTATTCTTTGGCGATGGGCGATTAATTCACAGAGCAAGTCATATAACTGAATCTATGCACCATAATTTTTCGATAAACGTCGCAGGGGTTAATATGCTGACGATTAAGGTCGTGGCACAAAACAGACAAGCTACATCCTACGTCCATCTAACAGACCTAGCCTTATACAGATAGAAAGAAGGTTGCTGATGAAAAAGTTATTATTGATTTTTAGCGTATGTATCATTGTTGCCTTCCTTTCCTCGTGCGGCGAAAATACCGAAAACACGCGCAGGGGTTTAGTTAACAGCGGAGATATAATACAATTTGGTGATTTTAATTGGCTCGTGTTAGATGTGGACGGTGACTATGCTTTAGTAGTGACGGAGAACATTATTTCACATAGGCGAATACATGGAGCCGGAAGTGGTGCTTTAACTTGGGAACAATCCGATATGCGACGATATTTAAACGATGATTTTTACAACAGATTTTTGACTACAGAACAATCGCGAATACGTGAGACAAGGGTAGTCATTGACCACCACTGGGACGGAGGTGACAGCGGCAATAATACAGTTGATAAGATTTTTTTGTTGAGCTTCGACGAAGTACGCAGATATTTTGGTGATAGCGGAGAACGCCCGGTAGACCGACATTCGATGGGAAGCTTCATTTTGGACGACCGTTATAACCATGCTCGTATTGCGCATAATGTCGAGGGTGCGCCTTGGGCAACACCATCCCCAGCACCAACACCGCCACCATTGGGATACATTGGGAGCGTTAATGAAATTAATGTTGGTGAAATAGTATTGCGCGGTTCGACATGGTGGCTCAGAACTCGCGGCAATCGTGATGGAAATTTCATGACTGTATACGGTGATGGGATAATTAATGCGAGTGGTGCGCACTTTGACAGTATCGCTGGTAGTAGAGGTTTTGGCGTGCGTCCTGCGTTGTGGTTAAACATGGAATCGTAAATGTTTGTCACGGGGACAGTTCTTTTGGCAGCTTTCCTGTGTTTATGCGGGGTGGAGCGGTTAGTACCAAAACATCTATCCCGAACTCGTCAGCGGAAGCCTTAGCGTTTTTGCCCTCCCGCGTGGTCGCCCCCTAACCCATGTAGTCCAGCGCGGGGAGTTTAATTTGTGAGAGTATAGCTTGCGATGAGCAAATTAAACTCCCCGTGATGGGCGCGCACGATACTACAGGAGGCGCGAGAGCCCATATCACGTCAAGGCAAGACCGATAACGCTTCCGCGTCTGTTACGCACGTACATATATGTGTGTGACCAGAGAGGTTTTTACGCCTCATCCAGCTTCAGCACATTCATAAAGGCCTGCTGGGGTACTTCTACCGAGCCTATGCTGCGCATACGCTTTTTGCCTTCTTTTTGCTTTTCGAGCAGCTTCTTTTTGCGGGTTATGTCGCCGCCGTAGCATTTTGCCAGTACGTCTTTGCGCATTGCTCCTATTGTTTCGCGGGCTATTATTTTGCTGCCTATGCAGGCTTGGATTGGGATTTCGAATTGATGTTTTGGGATTTCTTTTTTTAGCTTTTCGGCCATTTTGCGGCCGCGTTCTGCTGCTGTTTTTGCGAAGACTATAAAGGATAGGGCATCTACAGGCTCGTGGTGTACGAGGATGTCGAGCTTTACGAGGTCGGACTGCTGATAGCCCTTTAGGTCGTAGTCGAAGGACGCGTAGCCTCGGCTGCGCGATTTTAGTGTGTCGAAAAAGTCGTAGATTATTTCGTTTAGGGGTAGCTCGTAGCGTAGGATTGCTCGGGTTGCGTCCATGTATTCCATGTCCAGATATACGCCTCGGCGTTCTTGGCATAATTCCATTACGGGACCCATGTAGTCCTTGGGCAGCATTATTTCGGCTTTTACTATTGGCTCCTCCATAAATTTTATGCGGGATGGGTCGGGCATGTCGGCGGGGTTGGAGAGTTCGAGCATCTCGCCGTTTGTTGTGTGGACTTTGTAGATTACACTGGGCGCGGTGGTGATTAAGTCCAAGTTATACTCGCGCTCAAGGCGTTCTTGTATGATTTCCAAGTGGAGAAGACCCAAGAAGCCGCAACGAAAGCCAAAGCCCAGTGCCACAGAGGTCTCGGGTTCAAATTGCAACGAAGCGTCGTTTAAGCGAAGCTTTTCCAACGAATCCCTAAGGTCGGTGTATCTCGCGCCGTCGGCAGGGAAGATTCCGCAGTAGACCATGGGGTTTACCTTTTTGTAGCCGGGTAATGGCTCGGGGGTTTTTCTGCCTACTTCGGTTACGGTGTCGCCTATGCTTGTGTCGCGCACATTTTTTATGCTTGCTGTAATGTATCCTACTTCTCCCGCGCTTAGCTGTGCCGACGGAATAAATTTACCCGGCCCAAAATACCCCGTCTCTACGATTTCGAATTGCTTATCCGTTGCCATAAAATATGCCTTTGTGCCTTTTTTTATAACGCCGTCCACCACGCGGATAAAAACGATAACGCCCCTGTACGCGTCAAAAACAGAATCGAAAATTAACGCCTTCAGCGGCGCGGCGGGGTCGCCCTTTGGCGCAGGAATCGCACTCACCACGCGGTCGAAAACATGCTGGATGTTTAGCGAGTTTTTAGCGGAAATAAGCGGCGCACCCTCGGTGTCTAGGCCGATGATGTTTTCGATATCGTATTTTACTTTTTCTGCGTCTGCGGATGGTAGGTCGATTTTGTTGATAACGGGCAAAACTTCGAGGTTATTGTCCAGCGCGAGATACACATTGGCGAGTGTCTGCGCCTCGATACCCTGCGCCGCGTCCACTATAAGAATCGCACCTTCGCAGGCTGCCAGCGAGCGACTTACCTCATATGTGAAGTCCACGTGACCCGGGGTGTCAATCAGGTTAAGGATGTACTCCTTGCCGTCGGGCGCGTTATACACAAGCCGCACGCTTTGCGCCTTTATCGTAATCCCACGCTCGCGCTCCAAGTCCATGTTGTCCAAAACTTGCGATTGCATCTCGCGCTTGGTTAACACACCCGCAAGCTCTATCAGCCTATCCGCAAGCGTAGACTTCCCATGGTCGATATGCGCAATAATACAAAAATTTCTAATCCGTTCCATATTACAACTCCTAATGTTAAAGTTTTTGCTCCGCTTTTTTCAAAAAGCGGATGGGGTGCGGGGCAAAGCCCTGCGGTTTTATTCTTTAATAACCAATGCAACCAGCACCGGAAACATAAATAATATCGGCAGATAATATCGCCAAAAGCCATGTACGGGCGAAGCCATACAAGCTAAAATTATCATTAAAGCGGGCAAAAAGTAAAGTATTTCTGTCCACTGCTGCCTTTTAATAAGAAGTAATACCAAAAATGCCATAGCCCAAGTGTAGTTGCCTGTATGAAAGAAAGCTCCGATAATAGGCAGCCGTTGCAAAAGCTCAATCCCACGTACGGGCAAAAGCCTGGTTTCGCGGCTCGTAAAAACATAGCCGATATCATCGCGCTCCAGTATGGGTACAACATCATGGCTGCTTTCCCACCAAACAATCATCCAGTCCGGCCCAAAGGGGACAACGTAGCTAAACGACACGGCAATCGCGGCTTCCAAATAAGCCCGCGGCGCACGCAAGCCCATCGCCGCCCAAGCCCTAAAATATGCACCAAGGTCTGCGCCTTCGATAAAACGGTTTTTTACGGGGTCGGAAATCCGAGGGTCGTACAGCTCGCCAATCAGGTAATAGTTTTCGAAGGTGGCGGCCAAAACAGCACGCTCGGCGTCCGTTATTCTGTCTTCGTGATAACGCATAAACCGCGCCGTCTGCTGAAACGGCACAGACAAAGCCTCGCGTACACTGCCGCGCTCCGCGTCCGTAATCCACATGGCTCCGCCGACGATAATCCTAACGGCAACAAACACACCCACCGCACAACCCACCAAAATAGCCCGCCGCTTAGGACACTTATGAACAAAAACCAAAGCCATAATAGAAGGCACAACAACAAAAACGACTTCATTTCTAAACAGCGAAGCAACCACAGCCGCCACCAAGCAAAATACAAGCCGCCGCCGAGAAAATCTCCGCGTCAAATCAATATAAAACAGAACAAACACCAGCATAACAGCCGCCGCATGGGTATCCTTCAAGATAGTCTGCGCCCAAATCCCAAACACAGGGAAGGCCGCAAAAAACAGCATAACCACAAGCCGTACCTTGTATGCCACGCCCCATTTTTTCAGATACAAAAGCGCGAGCGAAAACGCCGCCGCCATCATAAGATTATGCACGACGGTAATAAGCGCGAGTCCAAGATTAGCACTGCCAAGCATAATCCCAACCCGATAAAAAACTCCCATAAAAAGCGTAGAAATTATCGGATGGTGATTAATATAAGGCGTAATCCCTTCAAACTGGGCAAGCTGCCGTATGCTGTCGTTAATCAAATTGCCGGGGAAGTAAATAAAAAAATAAGGCAGCCAAGCCACCAAAAACAAAACAAAAGGCGCGAGAAAGCCACTAAACCGCCCCTCGTCATCCTTTCCGATTTTCAAATCCAAAACCTTATCCGCAAGCAGACATGTAACAACATAAAAAAACGGCACAAAACCAAACAAAAGCAAAGCAAAATACATTGCGCTTACAGGGGACGCAAAAAACAAAGCAAAAGAATTATACCGCGTAAATGTAATCCCGAGTAAATGCGCCAGGCTTAGCAACACCGCAAAAATATACTCCGCTTTTCTATCGGATTTAACAGGCAAAGCCCCATGCCGATAATAAAGCCAAAAAACCGCAACAACAAAAACCGCCCCACCAAAATGCTGAACAGGCGGCATAAAACTCGCATGTACGGAAAAAAAGGCAAAGTAACTCAGAAAGGCCAATGCCGCACACACGGCTATTTTTATCATTTTAAGCCCTCCTTAATTCTGATAAAGTGCAATTCGAACATTCTCCTGTCGTTTGCGGAGACATTATCCAAAATAAGCCCGCAGGCGAATGACAACAGCCCCGCAAGTATCACAAACAGCGACACAAACAACGTAGGGAAGCGCAGCACATACCCCGTCTGCAAAAATTCTATTAAAACAGGCACAAAAAAACCCACGCCTAAAATCATACAAACAAGCGCGAGTACACCAAAAAACCGCAGTGGGCGGTAGTTTTTATAAAGCCGAAAAATCGTGCGGATTACCTTAGCCCCGTCCGAAAAGGTATTTAACTTAGAAACACTGCCTTCCGGGCGGTCTTGGTAGTCTATGGGGAGGGATTCTATGAGAAGGTTTTTGTCCAGCGCGAAAACCGTCATGTCTGTTTCGATTTCGAAGCCCTCGGAGGTTATCGGGTACGATTTCACAAATAAACGACTAAAAGCGCGGTAGCCGGACATTATATCCTTTACCTCGCTCCTAAACATCACATTTATCAGCCGCCTCACCAGCTTGTTGCCAAAGCTGTGAAAGGGGCGTTTGTTCTGCGTAAAATACGTCGTGGAAAGCCTGTCCCCCACTACCATGTCGCAGCCTTTTTCCAGTACAAGCCTGCACATTTCCGGCGCGTGTTTTGCGGGGTATGTGTCGTCGCCGTCCACCAAAAGGTAGCAGTCCGCTTTTATGGCACTAAACATCGAGCGCACCACGTTTCCCTTGCCCTGCCTGTACTCACGGCACACGATTGCTCCCGCCTCCCGGGCAATTTCAAACGTGCCGTCGGTGGAATTATTGTCATATACATAAATTTTTGCCTCGGGCAGCTCGGCCCTAAAATCAGCCACCACCTTGGCAATCGTTATACTCTCGTTGTAACACGGGATTAAAACGGCTATTTCACCTGTCATTCCGGCACATCCTTACAACGAATTAATTCGTTTATCCACGTGAGATTTTACATGGATTTTCCTATTTTTTCAAGCATAGCCATAAAACCCTCCCGTGTACACATCTCCGTTCCTTCCAATATAACGGAAGCGGAAGCGGCGGCCATTGCCGCAGAAAGATACTCCTGCTCGGGCAACCCGTGATATAACGCGTAAACCAACCCCGCCACCATAGAATCCCCCGCGCCCGCGACGCCCCGCACGGGGATATCCGGCGCAGGAGCAGAATACTCTCCCGCGTCCGTAACAAGAAACGCCCCTTCCGCCCCCTTAGAAACACAAGCAATCTTTACCCCGTGAGAAAGAATCTTATCGCGTACAAATTCCACCCCTGTCCCTCCAAACGTGCTTTCCAGCTCAAATAAATTAGGCTTTATCGCAAACGGCGGCGCAGTGCGTATACAAATACGCGCCGCCTCCCCCTCCGTATCCAGAAAAACCCGTCCGCGCCAAGCCCCGCTAATCCGCGCATAAAAATCCGCAGGCACACCCTGCGGATAGCTCCCGCTAAGAATTAAAATATCATCGCCGCAAGTATTTAATGCATTAATTTTTTTCAAGAGCTTTTCTTGCTCCGCCGCCGCCACAAACGCCCCCGGCTGGTTAAGCTCCGTCATCACACCCGTGCTTTCTTCGTACATCTTAATATTTGTACGAATCGCACCTTCGCAATCCACAAAATCATGGACAACAGCGAGTTCGTCCAGCTTCCCGGTAAGAATCGTACCGTTATCGACGAAGTTAAACCCCGTGCAAACCGGGCTAAACCCAAGGTTTTTTAGCGCGATGGTGACATTTGTCCCCTTGCCCGCGATATCCCTGCGCGTATGCCGCACGCGGTTTAAACCGCCATGCACATACGACGGCACGGTGTACATCCAGTCCACGCAGGGGTTTAAATTAACGACGACTATATTCATAAAAATTTCGCTCCTTTAACAAATGCCGACTTTTCGCTCTTTACTTTTGTCCTCTGCTTTGTTAAAATCTTTCTCGCACCATTTCGCAAATAGCGAACGCCCGAATGGTGGAATTGGTAGACACAAGGGACTTAAAATCCCTCGGTAGCAATACCGTGCCGGTTCGAGTCCGGCTTCGGGCAGTTTACCATTTAAAACCCGAACACAACCACACTACATTTTTGTAAATGGTCTGTTTGGGATTGTACTTGATTTGGACGTTACCCGTCTACAGTCAAGCTACAAGAAATAAAAAAACCTTTCGGGCAAAGTTATGTAAAACCTTGCTCGAAGGGTTTTTATTACGTTTGCCCGCTTCCGGCGGCCATTGTTTCGAGTAAACCGGCGCGGTCGAACATGTTACGGACGATTAATAAAATCCTCATCATGTTTTCGTCTACGTCGAGGTTATTGAGGGTGCGGCCGTTTAGTACGCCGAGGTCTACCAGTTGTTGTATGCCCGGTTGCGCCCATTGGGGCATTTCTTGTACTGTGCGAAATGTCATGTCTGCCAACTCCTTTTTTCTAAATTCTAAGTTGAGTAGCTCTATCATAGGGAAATGCCTTCCCGGACACGCTGTGCGTGCTATGTCGCTATGTGCGTGGATGGGGATGTTACCATATATGCGGCGGATGAAATTTATAAGATAAACGCCCGCGTTAAACTGCTCGTCGGGCATGTCGGTGTGTACATCTTCGTAGTTACCTTGGAATGCTATGCCTATTGTAGTGGCATTGTGTCCTTCTGTATGCGCACCTTGCGTCTTTAGGCCTCTGCCTTCCCATATTGTGCCGTCGAGGCCTACATAGAAATTGTAGCCTATACCTATCCATCCACGCTCCAAGTGCCAACGGTGGATGTCTTGCACCGTTGCCGGCGGTGTGTCTGGGCGGTCGAGGTGAGGGTGTGCGGGGTGATGGACGATTATAGCCGTAGTTTGCGTGCGCAGGGCGGGATTGCGGGTAAATAGTAGCTTTGGGCTTGGAGTTATGATGTTGAACGTCATTTTTTGTCACCTTCCTTCTTTAAAATTTCTACAGCTTGTTTTAAAATTTGCGGTAGCGGTATACCCATCAATCCCGCATTTTCAATAATGCTTAGTGCTTCGTTGGCGATGAATGCAATGATTACGGCGTATCTCACGAAGTCTGCGCCGAGTACGTAATCAAGCTGGTAGCCCACAAGAACAAGTAAGAGCATAATTCCCTTTTTTATAAGCCCGCGAAAACTTGCGCAGCTGTCCAGCGCACCGTAGCGGCTTTTGCGAGATTTTTTAAAAACACCTGCGCAAATCCATCCCGTGACGTAGTCTACACTCATAAGAGCTACGAGGGCTTGCAAGGGGTAATCCCACCCGCCCAGCAGGGAAGAGATAATGCCTCCTACCGCACCTATCACAACAAAAATAAATTCGCGTACATACATATTAACCCTCCTTTAGATTTCGATTGTTTAGCTGGCCTAGACACGATTTTTCTATTTTTGCCTTGTTTTCGATACAGGTTTTTGCCATGTATGCCAAGATAGACTTTACAAGCCAACGCACAAAAGAAAGCACATGCTCCAGCCCATCATCTGTAAAACCCGTAATGTACCAATGAAAAACCGCCACGCTAAACGCGGCGGCAATAATGATACATGCGAAAACTATTATTATTTTTGAAAACTTCAATTTCATCACTCCTCTCTTTAAATTATACTTTTGAAGCAATTTCACCATATAACAATATGGCGAATGATGTAGCCGGCAGACTTAGGTACGCAGGCGACTGGACACCCGGAATGCCTGTAGAGGAAAACGATGTTGTAACCCACGCTAATCAACTTTTCCGCGCCAAAATTGTATCGAGTGGAAATACCGCGCCCGACGCAGGGTCGTCAATAGCACTGTCGCGTTGGGAACAAATTGGCACACAGCCACTACAAGTGATACACAACACTATTGAGCTTGGTGAAACAGACACCGCCTCATCGCAGACCATTAGCCTACCGCCGGGCAATAATTTTTCGTTTAATGTAATACACCGTTCATTCGGCGGTGTTGGTATGTGGAATCAACGTGTGATTACATTCGATGTCAATGCGCTTGATGGATACCCGGGTACACTACAGCCCGTACAGGTCGCGGAGCTTAACAGGGCGGAGCGAGAAAATGGTTATTCACGAAGTTTAAGCGTGACGGGGTTGGTCAGCAGACAAGTACGGATTGATATAGGCGCACCAACTACCGCCGACTTAATGACTACTGATAGTATAATTTATAGCCTTATAAGGCAGCTATAAGGAGGGTTTAGCAAATGAACGGGTTAAAGCAAATATATCCTATCGACGAGAAAGGGTTTATAATCTGGCCATCGGATTTATGGAGGGAAGAGCCTCTAGACTATGTGCCAACGGAAAATGAAGTCGATGTGCTAATTACAACACAATTCCATCGTCCCCGCTGGGACAGGAAGAAGCAAGTATGGGTAGAGGGTGGCACGCCACCTGTGCCAGACGAAAGCACTCTAATCCAACAGCAAATCACTGTTTTGGATGAAGAAATAAATACCAGCTTGCCGAACGTAGTCGCACACATCATTAATATAATAGGCGCGGATTTAGAATTGCGTGACCATGAGAGCGTTGTCGCGCTATGCAATAAAATTTCTCAAGCCGAAAACCATCTGCCCGAAGAAATAAAATCATCCACCCGGCTACAAGGTGAAATTAATCCTGATGGTAGCCGAGTGGAAAAATCAAACTTTGTCGCATTGGTGGAGAGGCGCAACCATTTAGTGGCACAGTTAACAGCAGATTGACATAAATGCTTGACAATGCGCACAATGCGCATTATACTGTATTCGGTGAGGTGAAGTTATGAAACGAACAGAACTTGAACGCAAGTTGCGACGGGGCGGTTGGGTGATAGAATCTGGAGGAAAGCACAACATCACATTCCACCCAAGCAACCCAAAAAGAAAAACCACCGTACCAAGGGGAAGCAAAGTTGACGAATACACAGCGAGAAGCATTTTACGTTTTGCAGGACTTTTATAGGTCTTACATTGCACATTAAACAAGGAGGCAGATATATGGTATACGTATACCCCGCAATATTTCAACCATCCGGCGAGGGGTGCGGTTATGCTGTTGAGGTACCGGATTTGCCGGCATATACATGCGGCGATTCTTTAGCACACGCTCTTGATATGGCAGAGGACGCGATAGCCATGTGGCTGGTACACTCGGAGGATAACGGACATCCGATACCTGCGCCCTCTAAATCTTTACCCCACGAATCCCCCCAGTTTGTAAATCTAGTTAAAGCAGATACAGACGCATGGCGTCGTGTAAATGATAATCGCGCCGTAAGAAAGAATCTTACTATCCCCGCATGGTTAAACTATCAAGCAGAAGCCGCGCATGTTAATTTTTCAAGCATTCTGCAAGATGCATTAAAGACGCATTTGAAAATCGCTCAATAATCGCTTTCGCTTCAAAGCTCCGTCACTTAGGCGGAGCTTTTATTCTGCGCTCATTTCTCTTTTGCTTAGTTTTTCTTGTAACGCATTCCGGTGGTCCACCATCTCACGCCAAGCGGAGCGACCTGTGGCAGACGGCTCGGCTTCTACTTGGACAGTTAAAAACTCATCTTCTGTCATGCTGGATAATGTTGGGGATAGCTCTTTTTCAATTTCATCGCGTGTTGTTGGACTTACTGTTTTTACCAGTGCATTTATAACATCGTAAAGGTGCGCGACGACATTTGACATGTTTCGATTAATTTCAATGTCGAGAGTGGAGATGTCTTGTTGGATTAAGGTGATTGGGTTTGGCGTTCCTTCCTCTACCCATTTTTGCTTGTCTCTATCCCAGCGAGGTTTAATCCACTGAGAATGTACTGTGCTTATCGGGAGTTCAACGTCAATTTCATTGTCGTTAACCGTATACGACAATGGCTCCAATCTGTATAATTCCTCAATCATAAACCCGTCTTCGTTTATTGTATATACTGGTTTCATTTCGATTTGTTCCTTTCTACCAAACAGTAATTTTAAAGACTACGCTTGTGAAATGCGGGCTAGGTGGAACTGTTACCCTTAGCTGGGTAGCTGAATTTACGGCTACACCAATCCCACCTACACCGAACTGGTCAAAGTAATGTACCGTCCGTAAATCAAGTAATAACAACTGCTGCCAGCTTGAATTGCGTGACAATAAACATGAAAATACCTGTTCGAAAAATGACCCCTCCGCAGTCATCATAGCATAGCGCGGAGAAAGCCTTCGTAGCGCACTACCGGGGAGGTTTATTATGTTATCCTGACCGGTAGCTAACGTATACGTGTGTGGTTCTGCCAAAGGATTTGACGTTAATAAGCCATGTTGCAAGTTACCATGATCCGGGGCATATACACTTCCAATACTGTCGAGGTTTTCGCGCAGGGGAGTAGCTGATGGTTGGAGAAGTTGCGTAAAACCAATCATTGGTGTTGGTCCTCTTCTTGTGACACTTACATGAAGGTCGCTACCAAGCCAAGTGCTGTGCGTGGTAAATCTCAATTGTAATACTATGCGGCCTGCACTTGTTCCAAATCTAACACCATTAAGCGTCTGCACCCATTCCCCTGAGCTAAGGATTGTCCCCCTAAACTGACCAGACACAAGATGTCCTTGTATATCTATGAAGTTACTTGCCCCGGGGGTTATTGTAAAAGCCCGCAAAATTAAGTTAACGTCTATAGACCAATTCATATCAGGAAACTCAGCAATCGTATACCAATCGCTGAGAGCCACTGAATTAGGTAAATCGCTCGCGGAGATGGTGTGAGTTATCGGTGCTGTGTAGTGTAGCGCACCGATTTGCCCTGCTGTCGGCAGCGGGGTCATCTGCTCCCAGCGGTCTAGTGCTAACGCTGTCCCAGCGTCTGGTGCAGTACCTCCACTCGACGCAATTATGGCACGGAAAAGTTGGTTATTGTGAGTTACAACATCATTGGGTTGCACCGCCATTCCAGATACCCATACTCCGGGGTCTGCGCGTTTAAGTCTGCCGGCTACATCATTCGCCATATTGTTAAATTGCGCAGTTGTTTCGTTGTCCACGGTTTTTATATTTTCTACCATAGCGCGGTATTGTGCCTCGGTAAAATTGTTTGCGATTGATGTACCCAACGGCCAGGCTTGGGCTATGCCTTGGTATCCGCGTTGCACGGTTAGGGTGTTTCCGTTTTGCGCGGTGACTAGTATTGTCTCCGCGTTTGGTACGTTGCCGCCTAGCACCAGCAAACAGGGGATTGATGGTATTAATACGGATGGGTCTTGTACTGTTATGGTGGTGTCGGCGGCGACCGTTTCTGTTGTGGTGGTGGATTCTATGCTGTTTACTGCGCCGGGGTACATTGGTAATAAGTTGCTCATAGGTTTGCGCCTCCTCGTGAGTTAGTAAAGATATTTAGAAAAAGTGACGCGGATATCCGCGTCAAAGTATTTGGGATAAGCTCCAGCGTATGCCATGTGTCGCGTGCTATGCGGCCACCGCTGTCTCTGCGTAGGAAGGGGATGATATTTATGTCGTTTAAATTTCCGGTTAGCGGGACGATGTTGCCGTCCACACGAATGCTTACAGCTGTAGCACGCGTTCCGGTGAAAATTCCAAACTCCAACTCATGGGTGTGGTCGGGGATTGTTGTAACGTGGTAATGGTCGGGGATTACGACGAGGTGGTCGTGGTTTGGAATTGTTACGCTGTGGCCATGCTCCGGGATGGTGACGGTGTGGGAATGGCCGTCTATCGTTACGGTGTGGGAATGGCCGTTTATAGTTACGGTATGAGAGTGTCCGTCTATTGTTACGGAGTGAGAATGCCCCCATATAGTTACGAAGTGAGAATGCCCCGGAATTGTCACGCTGTGCTGATGTCGTGGAATAGTAACCCTGTGAGAGTGTGGGCCAATTTGTACAAAGTGGGTGTGGGTGTGTGTATGTTGAGATAATGCGTGCCAATGACTTGGAACATTTATACCGCCGACGGGAGAAGATACCATTTCCGACCCGGCTGAAATACCTAACTGCCAAACGTCTCGCGTGTTGTCTTGTGTTGATGTTTCTAGCCCCCCTGCGTCAACTGTTGTCGTTTCCAGCCGCGCTTCATCAAATGAAGTAGTAGGCGTTTCGGTGCTTGTTGTTGATGTGGTCGGTGTTTCCGTGTTCGTCGTTGATGTCGTTGGTGTTTGTGTGCTTATAGTTGATGTGGTTGGTGTTTGTGTACTTATAGTTGACGTTGTGGGTGTTTGCGTGCTTGTAGTTGATGTCGTTTGCGTTTGCGTGGCCTGTTGAGTAGTTGTTTGTGTTGTTGCCCCTCCGGCTGCCGTGGATGTTGAAACACCGCCACCGCTGGTGGACGTTTGTGTAAACCCGCCTCCTCCGCGTACTGCCCTCGAAAATGCGCGGAATGGTAGCAGCTGCACCCGCAGACGGGCTTCGTTGATGTTTACCATGCTGCCCGGCAAGAAAAATTCAAACACTGCGGGGAATGCTGGCTCTGCATTGTCTGTAAAGTTCATGGGGATTAGCGTTTCGCTGCCTTGGGAGTAAGTATCGTTTATTCTGGCACGGTCTTGTAGGGCAACTATGCTGCCCGCTACGTTGCGGTCTTTGTTGGCGATTACTATGTTGATGTCGGCTTTGGTTACGTCGGGTTTGCTGATTTCTACTATGCGGGTGTCTATGTCAATGTTGTCGTGACGGTCTATCACCCGTACTAGTCGTCCCTCTTCAAATTTGTCAAAGTCCTGCTTTGTGCGTTTGAAAAGGTCTATAGAATCCACGGAATAGGTTACATACGGGACGGAAAGCTCGTCTAAAATGCTTTGGCCTGTGGCCAGTAGGCTTTTCTCGTCCTCGAAGCGGCGGTCTGTCCATATTGCCGCTTTTATGCCGTACTGTGGGATGGTGGTGGCGTCTATATATGGCACGCCGCCGTTTACACCTTTTATTGTGAGTTGGTTGTCGCCCTCTCCGTATCCCAGCGGATATAAGCGTGTGACTAGGTTTGTTACGTCGGTGTGTCTGGTTACGCCCTGCATGTTTTTTTTGCGGCGCAGTTCGCAGCTTATTTCAGTTTCAGGACGTACAAGGTTTATCACCCATGGGTAGACGGTTGTATCGTACGTAAAATGCCATTTGTCCGCGAATGGGCGCGGGATGGAGAAAAGCGCGGCGAGAAGATTAACCGATTCCCACTTATAGAGAAATTGATGGGTGAAATCACAACGGCCTAAAACCCAGCGGGGGGATGTTTGAGCATTAAGCACGTAGTTGATAACTTCCCGCGTAAATACGCCTATATTTCCGATTTGGTGGAACATAAAAAGAGGGTCATCAATCAGCGTGGCGATAACATGCTCGCATTTGTACGTTTTGAATCCACTGGTGCTACGCGTCAAGTCCTCGCCTTTTATGCGGAATAACTCTATGCGCCGCTTTTCGTCATAGATTTCTACATAATTAAATGGCTGGCAGTATTCGTTTTTAGGGTCGTCGGCGGGCAAGGTGAAGCCCGCTGTCCAAATACCGTTAAAAATCTGCGTATACCCTATGGCGGTAGCTTTATCCAAAAGTGCAAGCCGCTCCATGTTCTGGGTGTAGACCTGTGGGATGTTTGCGTTGCCCATTTCTGCCCCCTTACAGCCAAGCGTCTTTCCATAAAATGCGGGTGCTTGCGCGGTTGTTTTGGTTTGCGCTGGTGAATGTAACCTCGTTGATTGACGGGTTTAGTAAGAAGAATTCGCTATCGCGGCTTAAAAATCTCATTACGTTTTGCCCGTTTAGCAAAACTGTCATGTTGTCGGTGTCGATGATGAGTTCTCCGCCCGGCGGCACGATAAGATTTGGTAGATGAATGTGTTCTATTACGAAAAGGACAAAACCCGCGCTTGCGGTTTCCAGCGTTATGTCAGAAGCACCGCCGAGTGAGAGCATTAATTGAAATCGTCCCGCTGTGGCTAGGTTGATTTCTGCCGTGCCGGACATCGGTTTTGCGATATTGATTTCGCCCTGGGCGTCGAGTAATATTTCCGAAACGCCGCTGAAGGTTTTTATTTTGTTAAACTCCAACTCGGTAAAGACTGCGATTTCTGTCGCCGCGTCAAATGACGTGATTACGCACATATTTGCACTCGCAGAAGTGCCAATAACCGCACTACTGCGCCTAAAACCCCAGGTATTAAACCTACCCCGGTTAAAGCCCATACGGTTAAATTTGCTATTGGTTGCGAGGTCAACAACTACGCCTAACTCTCGGCGTCGTATAATCTCGTGATTTTCCGATTGCAAGGAAATTTCTGTAACGCCCTCCAATTCGACCATGCGTGCGATTTCGAAATCGCCGTCGAGCGTGAGGATTATTTCCGACGCGCCTTCAAAAAATATTTCCGTCGCATTTTCGGCTACTCCCGTATTAAACCCGCCGTTATTAAACGGCAAACGGTTATACATTAGCCTACTCTAACGGCCAATGCACCGGCGCGGAAAACCGCTTCGTCGCCGCTTACAATTTCTCGCGGTATGGGTACTGCGCCGTGCGCCAAGAAGTTACCGCCTGTGGCCGCCGTAAATATGCCAAAGTGAGAAATCGAACCCCACCCGGCCGTTGCCACGGGGAATCGGATTTCTGTGCTATTTAAAACTTCTGCCTTTTCATTACTTTGCACGGGTGCGGAAAATGTTATCCGTTGCCGTGCATATGCGCCGCCCGCTACCTCCATGCCTGTGTTGTCGTCCATGGGGTTAGATGTGTATAGCGCAAGAAAAACCTGTGCAGGCGCGGGGGATGGTGTGTTTCTAAAAAAGTGGTTTAGCACCGCATTTTCTAAAAAATTGCTTGCATTCATCGGCGTGTCGCCCTCCTTGTAAATCTTATATTTGTTATGTTTGTGTTACCTGTGTTTTGCAAGACTATAAGACACGGTGTAGACTGCGTGCCGTGGCTGTAAATGGGAATCATTGTACCGCTTGCGATGTTTGGGTTATTGCTTTGTATCTGGTGGATAGTTTTTGCGAAGGGTTGGCACTCAAAAATTACGGTAGCCCGCTTCGCGGTTATTATTTGCTCGGTGTCCACGGATTGGTAGACGACGGCGTTATACGCACGGTGTGGCTCGTCGTCAAAAAAGAGAAGACCTTTTCCGCTTAGCCAGAAGGCTATGTCGCGGGCAAGCTCTTGTAGTTGCTCCTCGTCGCGGGAGATGAAACAAATCTCTACGGATATTTGGCGAGTGGCAAATGTTTCGCCGCCGAAGTCTACCGTGCCGTGCCGCCCGGATATCTCGTAGTCGTTACGGCGTTTAGGGGGCAGAAGGCCTCTGTGCGCAACTTCCATTACTACGATGTCAAAATCACGGCTATGCTTGTCTGCAAAGAAAAATCCTACCATGAGAATGCTACACCCCCTATTCTACCTTCATCGCTTACCTTGTCGCCAATTAGCCTCATCACTTCTTTTGCGACTTTCGTTATGTCGTCCTCCTCGCGGATGTTAAATTGATTGCCGGTGATGATGATGTCGGGCAATTTTGTAGGCTGGGTGGCAGCTATAGGTTGTGGATATACGGCTTTTTTGATGTGAGATTGCATTGCTGGCAGCGCGTTTTGCATATTGCGGATGGCGTCGCCGGATGATTTTATTATGCCGTCGGGGTTTAATGTTAGGCTGTTCAGTACGTTATTTGTGATTTTTTTGCATACGGCTACCAGCTCGTCGCCTTTGGCTTTCATGCGTACGATTAAGCCGTCGCCTAGACTGTCGGCAATTTCCATTGTTTCCCTTGATGGGGAATTGATTGCCGCAGCGGCTCGCATAGCAGAAAGTGCATTGCTGATTAAATTTTGTGCTGCGTTGCTAACCATACCGCCGCCGTTTTGTATGCCGCGTGCTACGCCGCTGGACATGTTAAAGCCCACATTATCGAAGACCGCGCCTGCTACAGCATTGTCGGCCACACGGCGCATTTCTTCGATTTGCCGTCGGATGGAATTGTTAACGTCTTGGCTGGTGCTAATTTTGGTTGCTATGGCGTCAATAAAGGCTCGGGCTAGGGTTTGGGCTGTTTCAACTACGCGGGGTTGCATTTCCTGCGTGCCGTTAATTACTCCTTGCCCGGCGTTTACGCCGGTGCGGTGAGTGGCGCGGCTGGGGGAATTGCTTTCCAACTCGCGGTTAAGGGACTTTAGTAGGTTTTCTCCTACGTTCTCGCCAGCATTTTCTACGTCACGTAACATGCTTACAACGCCGTTGGTGAATCCGTTGACGGCGTTTTTACCAGCTTGGTCAAAGCCTATGGTGGAAACGGTGCTGCTTAATGTATCGAAGGCCGCAGTTACTTGGTTAACAAGCGCGTCTTCCATGCCTTGGTTTGCAAGGATTGCACCGGCTACGTGGTCAATTAATTCCTCGGCGGAGTTTGCAACGCCTGCCGGGTCAAGTTGCCGCTTCATGCTTTCGACAGCTATACGGGTGGATTCTTCGAATGCATAGTTTAGAGCTTCCAATTCTTTGTCGGAGGCGTCCACAAGTTGGCGCACGGTGGCCGCCGCTTCCGGGCCTGCGTCGCGAAGTTGTTGCAAGAGGCCTTCATCCACGCCGCGCTCTGTTAGTATGGCGATATTTTTGCTCCATTCTTCTACGGCTCGGGCGTTATCTTGTAGATTTGCGGTCAACTCTTGTACGGAGACGGCTGCGGCTTCGGAGATGGTACGAAATACATTTGTGGTTATGCGCTTGTAACCCTCGAACGCGCTGTTGATTTTATTTAGTGCGTCCTCTTGCGCTTTTGCCCATTCTTCTGATTTTCGGGCTTGGTTTTCTATTTCTGCGGTGGCGTCGGCTATGGCTTGTTGGGCTTCTTGTTGCGCGGCCTCCAATTCACGCAGGGCGTCGGCATGGATTTCTATTCCGGCGGTAAGTGTTGCTTGTGCGTCTGCGTTTGTTTCCATCGCCGTCTTGTAATTTTCTTCGGCGGTGATTAGGTCTTGCAGGGCGGCTTCCAAGGCTCTACGGTCTGCCCTACGACGGTTTGTGCCGTCGTTTAGCTTTTCTTCCAAATCGCCACGCTTCGTGGCTACTTGCATGAATTCGTGTTCCAAACTTATAGCTTCTTGACGCAGACGCAATTCTTCTTGAAGCATTGCGTCCATCGCTGCCCTGCCTTCGGCGGCCTTTAGGTATGCATTCATCGCGTCCACTGTCATGTTTAACGAGCCTGTCTGTGCGTCAAATGCTAATGCTAGATTGGGAACGCTTTCGTTAAGTTCTGCGATATGCCTTTCCAGTAACTCCATTTCACCCGCAGAAAGTTCTTGTTTTGATGTTAAATATGCAATGCTGTCCGCTAAGCCTCTGTAATGCTCGGCATTGGTTTGTAGGATAGAGATATTTTGTTGAAATTTTTCTGCGGCTTCTGCCGACGCGGTGATTAGCTCGTATTGCCGCTGGGTAAGCTGCGCGGTGTCGTCTGCTAAAGTTTCGTATGCTTCTCCCAACTTATTTGCGCGTGCTATTAATGCGGCGATACCTGCGGTTAATCCTGCTACTGCTACGCCTATTGTAACCACTATCGCGCCTATGCCTGTAGCGATTAGGGCTTTTTTTACTGCCGCAAATGCAATTTTCAAACCGCCTAGCGCAGCTTTTAATCCGCCTGTAGTTGCGGATAAAGCTTTCATGCCTGTAGCTTTTAACCCATATGTTTTTATGGACGCTGCGGTAGCCTTGGTCGTGGTTGCAATCGCTGTTTTTAGTTTTACCATACTTGCTATCAAGGCAGCATTAGCTTTTACCGAAAGTGGGACTTGCTTTGTAGCCCACAACGCTTTTAATCCCCCAGCCTTGCCCATGGCTATGCTGGCCGCGCCGAAAGCAGATGTTACTTTTCCCACTGTTGTGATAAGCTTACCGCTGATAACCAAAACTGGGCCAGTGACGGCGGCTACACCTGCAAGTCTTACGATAGTGCGCTGCGTACCCTCGTCTAAACTGGCAAAGCGTTGTACTAAATTACCTATGCCATCCACAAGCCTAAGCGCGTGGGGCATTAGTTGGTCGGAGATTTGCAGTTTTACCTCTTCGAAAGAAGCGCGTACCTGTTGCGCAGTAGCAGACAAGCCCGACTGCTCTTTTGCCGCCATTTGGAAAGCTATGCCTGTGCCGTCTATGGCGGCAGTGGCCTCGTACATCACCTCAATGCTTTCCAGCCATGCTTCACGATTATTTTTTAACTCATTAAATACGGCGCGGCTGTAAACAGTAGAAAATAAATCGTTTTGCAGGTTGTATCGCTCTTGCTCTGTTGCAACATCATCTAATGAATACATTAGTTCTTTCAATGTTTCATTTAACGGTCGCAATGCACCTGTTTCCAAATCAAACGCAGATACGCCCAATGTATCCATAGCATCGCCGCCGGATATTAATGCATTTGTTATCTGCTCGATACCTCTCGCCGCGTTTATGCCATAAATACCGCCTCGGTACAGGATATTTAGCTTACCTGACATAGCTTCAATGCTTTTACCAGTTACGTTCATTGTAGGTGCAAGAGCTATAATGGCTTTTTCAAGGTTGCCCATGCTCATACCGCTTTCTCTCGCAACGGCAGCAAAAGCATTAATGTACCTTTCACCTTTGTATATTTCGGCTTGGTTTTTTACAAGTGCCAAATTCAAAAATCCTGTTGCAGTGGCTAGGTCGGTGTTTGTTGCAGTAGCCAGCACCATTGAATAACGCATTAACTCGACAGAATGATAAACATCATCACCCGCAGTGGAAACTCCAGCTAATGCATTTGATATTTGACGGGCAGAAAACGTGCCATACTCGCCAGATTTTGCCATCGCCCGAATTTTAAGTCCCAATTTATCTATCTTATATGCCGCCATACCTGTCTTTGCTTGTATGGTGTTCATTGAAGCTTCAAAATCCGCGCCTACACGTAAGGATTGTACACCCATAGCGACGAGCGGAGCGGTGACTGCTATGGACAGGGTTTTACCTGCGCTTTGCATTTTTTGGCCTGCCGCTTGCATTTTTTGCCCGGCTGCTTCCATTTTTTCGCCAAATTCTATCCATGCTTGGCCACGGAGGGCGCGTTCTTGCTCTTCCAAGGCGGCTGTTACCGCGCCTAGTTGGCGAGTTAGACCTATGCCTTTTGCTTCCGTGTTGGCTAATTTTGTCGCCAAGGTTTGGGCTTCGCGGGAGTTTGCTCCCATTTCTTCGGTTGTTTTTTCCAACATTTCTGCAAGACGTTCTTGCTCTTGGAGGTTGGCTTCTATTGCGTTGTTTAGGTGGTTTTTTTGTGCGGTAAGGGTTTCTACGTTTTTTTCGTTTCTGCCGTAGGCTGCGGTTACTTTGTTTAATTCGGCTTGGCTTGCGCTAAGGTTGCGGTTTATTTCTCCTAAACTTTTTTTGAATTCTGCTGCGCCGTCCACCGTTAATTTTACGCCTGCATACCTGATTGTTTCGCTTGCCGCCATACGTACACCGCCTTACCAGTAGCCTTTAGGGAGTTGGTCAAATGTATAAATTTGTCTTGGTTGTTCTTGTTGTGTCGTTGTCGTGGATTGTTCAGGGGTTGCGCCATTTTCGCGTAACCACTCTTGCACAATGCCGTAGTAGAAATAAAAAGTGTTGTCCATAAATTGCTCGTATGTCCAACCTAATTTAGTCGTTGCAAAATGGATGTGATAAAACCAGTCAAATGCTAAGGGGTATTCTTTTTTTTAGCCTTCTTGTCGGGGGGAATATCGTCTGCAATTCCGCTGGTTACACCCATTGCACGGTTAAGTAGCTCCGTAACGCAATTCATAAAAAGGATAGAATCATCGGTTGTAAATTCAGTGTCCAAAAGGTCGTCAAGTGTTAAGTCCACACCGCCGCCTTTGAGCGCGACGTATATAATTTGTAATATGCCTAAAGAAGAAAGGTCTGTATTTTCCATTTTTGCAAATAACGAAATAAACATCTCACCCGTTATATCTTCGAGTTCCAATAATGCGCGATGAGTGAGTTTTGCGGGATAGTCTACTCCGTTAATCTTAATAATCACAGGGTCTAATTTTCTTTTTTCTAACTTCATCAGTTAATCACTCCGTAAAATAAAATTTGCCCCCTGCTTTTTTGGGTAAGCAGGGGGCTTTGTGGGTTATGCGTTTGGCTAGTCGTCGCTGTTAGACGGGGGCTGGTTGTTTTTGGCGTCTTGGAGTTCGGTCATCTGCGCTTTTGTATACAGCGGTTGGTTAAAAAAATCTATCTTGGCCAAAGGCGTATAGTTTGCGGCTATTGCTGATTTTGTTTCGTACTTAACTTTCCAAAGTCTGTTATAAGGGATAACCCTTATAGCGAAACTCTTTTCCGGCTCGGGAGTGTCTTGCGTACGCGTGACGCGGTTGTCCTCGGTCGGGGTTAGTTTGCATACCGGATGCCAGAAAAACACAAAGCTGCCGTCATTATTTTCGCTCCAGTAGCCGTATGCAAATTCTCTGTTTAAATCGCTAGTTTTACTTAATTCAAAGCCGCCTGTTGTTTCCGCGCCTTCCAGTTTTGTCAAAAGCGTGGATGGAAGGGCTACGGCTCCGAGTGTGATATTTGCACCCGCTGTACGGTTTGTGTAATAATAACTTTCGCCGCTTGCGTATACATCTAACTCGGACTGTATGCGTGAAAGCCCTTGCGTTTTTATCACGGGGACTTCGAGGACGGTATCTTCGTATAATATTGTGTTGTTGTCTTTTTCGTCGATAACACAGAAGTATGCCGAGCCTATCGTCACCTCAAACTCTGGTTTTTCGAATTTAATATTGCCGAAAAAGTTTAAATATAACGGTATGGGTGTGGGTGTGTTGTTTTTATACATAGGTATGGTTGCGTCGCTTTTGGGCTTGATGTCTGCCCGATTGATGGTTTTAATCATTATGTTCCTCCTAGCTCTTTTTGTAGTGTTTGCACGATATTGCGCCCGGCGTTGTCTTTTTCGGCTTCATACGCAGGGCGTAGATGTGGGTTTTGGACGGTGCGGCCTTGCGGATTTTTGCGGGAGTTTTTCCATGTAAGCGTGTCGCCGCGCCGCAGGCGTATGCCCGGGCGTGGGCGGTAGCCGTATTCGTGGAAGCGTCCGTAAAATCCCTCGCCACTCCAACCAATTACTTGTGTTTTTTCTTTGGGGTTGTACTCGTCGCGGGTGGAATTTACCAGTCTGCCTGTACGCCGCCGCATAACTTGCGTTGCGTTGCGTTTTGCACGGTCTACTATTGGATTTGCTCCGTTTTTTAATGCTTTGCGTATTATTGTTTCATCCGTGGCGCGAGAGGCTAATTGCTCAATGTCTTTGGCCGTTGCTTCAAAGCCATCCATGCTATTACTCTTCACCTTTCTTCGGTTTACATTCAGGCACGTAGAAACGCGTGTTTTTGTCGTCCATAAATAAAGAAATTGATGATAAAACCTCGAATGCATGATTTTGGTCTTCGAATACTCCAACGCTTACGCCGTTTATGCCTACTGAAAATAAAGGCGGTGTATCTGTTTCGCCGCCATCCAATCTAGGTTGCTCTACTGTTGCAATGTTGTAAACTTGGCCTGGGGCGCAGGTAATAAACTGGTTTTTTGTTTGGCTTATAATTCTTTTCATCGTAAAACCTCCAAGTCACGTGATATAGCAATGTCAAATGCTGTGTGAATAATTTCGTCTTGCTCATACCATATAGTCGTGAATGTGTAATTTATTTTGTTTTTAAGCAGAATTTTTTTTAGAGTTTCTAATGTTTTGCAATATTCTGCTTTTGTAAAATGGTCAAGAGCTACGCTTGTAGTCTCTCTCCATGCGATACCGCTTGCGTGGCTGTTACCCCCTGTTGTTTCACGGAACGTGATGTAGGGGAACTTTGTAAGATTTGTCTTGAAATGCGCTGTCTGTATGCCTACCTCTTTTATGATTTTGCTAAGTTCCTGCAATGTCATAATCCTGTATCACCCTTTCCAGGGAGATTTCTGTAACTGCGACACCCTTTTTAACCGTAGAGTATGTGCGGCCTACGTTGTATTGCGTTTTGTCAATGATGATAACGTGGTTATTGCCTATACTTTTGTCTTGATGGATTTGTACGCGTTTTGTGATTTCTGTATTAGCTTGCTTTGCTAGGTAATACTCCTCGGCAGTAAAGCTAATTTCGCCGTAGTAAGCTGTGCCGACTTCTTCAAGAGGCGCATTGTCAAACACCCCGTTTTTACCATCGGCAACATCTTTCTTGTAAATGGTGAGCCTTCCATCATCGAACATTGTAATCACCCGCTAGGCATAACGAAACTTTTAACGCTTCGTAGGATTTTTGGAAGCTTTCTCCTGCGTTGGCAAATCCGAAGTGTGCTTTTGCGTATAATGTGACAGCGCGTAAAATTAGCGGGTCGTCGTCTTCGATTTTGGCGACGCCCGCTATTTTTAGGTCTATTTTACAAGCTGCTATTATTTCTTCGATTTCAGAATCGAAGTCGTCACTTGTTTTTCGCAGGGATAGCTTTACGGATTCCAGAATGGATGTCATAGTTAGGCTTCTTTGGTTAGGATTACCAGCGAGTTAACATCTACTACCTTGCCGTCTGCCAGCATTACGGCCTTGGTTTCCATGTCGTCGGTATTCCAGTTTTCTTGGCGTTTAACTCCCACGCTGTAGTTTGTGTTAAGCACGTAATCTTTGAAATTAAATAAAAATGCAAATGGCTCGTCTGCGTCGGCAGCGTCAAAGGATGTGATATAATCACAGATTACAATAGGAATTCCTATCAACAAGCGTTCCGGACGACCTGTTATGTTGTGGTCTACCCGTCCTATGGGCTGCCCGGTGGCGTCTTTTAGTCCATAGTATTTCATAAATGTCTTTTTGGTCATACACCAACGGATATTACTTTCGTAGGCGGTCGGGACTGCGGCAAATGCGTCCAGCAAATCATCGTGTGATGGTGCTTGTACTCTGATTGTTTGGCCTTGCGGCGGGGTTTTGCTTAAAATACCCTCGGGCTGGCCTGTGCCTGTGCCGCTTATGATGGATTTTTCGAGGGCTTTTACCATGGCTTCGACTACGTTGTTAATCAACATATTTTCGAATGCGGAAATTGTCATGGTGTCAACTTCTAGGGTGACGGCCACTACACAACGGAGTTTGTGGTATGCAAAAATAATTTCGCCGGTGGTCTTTTTCTGTGAATTGCTTCCCGCGCCTTCGGCAACCCATGTTGCAACGGGCTTTGCTGACGATGTAGGAATACGAAGGCCGCCTTTGTGCGCTGTACGAGTGACGAGCGGCAGAATCGTTCCGACGCTTTCTATTTTTTCAATTATGCGGTTAAGAACAGGCGTAGGGATAACCGAGCCTACATCTGTCGTATTGGTTACATCCCCGGCACGATACTCTACAGGCATTGCCGTTCCGCGTAAAGTGTACTTCATAAATGCTTTGCGGTATGCCATCGTGCTGTATATGTCGTCATCTTCTGGACTGTCGCCGCTGTGAGCCGAGTTTATGGAATAATTACTCATTACAGTAGTAGGGCTGCTGATTCGCTCATTGGCAATCTCGCTTCGGAGTTTGTCTCGTCGTTTTACGGTTTCTGTTAATGCTGCACGCTCGGTTTTTAGTTCGTCTACCTCTTTGGTGAGTACGGAAAGCCTTTCTGTTGTAATGCTGTCGCTGTCCAGTTCTTTGGCTATGGCAGTTAAGCGGGTTTCAATTTCCTCGCCGCACTTGCCTTCGCTAAAGAATTGAAAATTTAGTCTTAGCGGTTGCCCGTTCCGGGTAAAGCACAAATGGTGTTTGTTTTTGTTCATGTCTTACGCCTCCTGTAGTTTTATTTTTAGTTTTAACTTTTCTTTCTCCATCCCCAGCCGCTCTTGCTGGCTCGTTATGAAACTCCTTCGTACGAGGCCACGAGCAGAAATCTCCGTGCCGTCGTTGGCGGGAGTACTAACGGCTGATACGTCAACTACTTCTTTAACTTTTTTTACTATCCATGTGCAGGTGTTTTTGTCGTATTCTTCATCTTCGATATAAAATGCCCATGACATTTTAGTGATAAGCCCCGCGCTGATTTCTTCGTACACTTCCTTGGCAGCGGTGCTTTTTGACAAGTCCGCAAAAATAAAAAGTCCCTTGTTGTCGGCTTCTAATCCGAGTGTTCCATTGGATTGCCGGGCAAGGACTTTTCCTTGGTGGTCGTACTGCATGATTACGTCTCCCATGTCTGCGCCATCCAGTGCGTCGGGGGCTATTTGCTCGTAGTAGTCAACCCCGTCCCATGTGTATAGTCGGTAACGTTCGAAAGTGGTTGCGTAACCTTCGATGTAGTAATTACTCTCCAACCGCTTATTTTCGCGTGCCGCAATTAGCGGCATTAATAGGTTGCGGTATTCAAGTTCTTTAGTCCTCTGCACTTGTTGTTTCCTCCTCTTCCTGTGTTTTGTCTGCGGGGTCATCATGTAGTTTATCAATTTGTGAGTATTCTTTTCGGATGTAGAATTTGTCGCCACCCTCTACGTGGGGCAAATTCCACATATCCATAATCATGTTACGACTCATTAATCCACGGTCAAAAAAAGACGTTGCCATGTTTAGACGGGTGCTATTGCTTGCATATTGCAAGTGATTCATAGCAAATATTATTTTATTGTCAAATGCCAACTCGTGCCGAGTGAATGTCATGTTGGTCATTGCCATCGATAATTGAATGGCAAAAGGCTCTATTTTTCCTTGGTAAAATGCATTCCACTGGTCTTCATTAAATTTATTTTGCAAAATATCTTCGTTTACACCGAAATAATTGAATACATTTTCTTGTATTTGCTTCACTTGGTTGGGGTTAATGTTTAGTGGTTTACTTTCAATCGGTTTTACATCGTCGATTTTTCCATCGTAAAACATAACGCCGCCGTTGTTTTCTATGTTGAGGTTGTCCGCAATAAAGGTCTCCTGTGCTTCCTTTAGGTCATTTGGCTTCACTGTTCGGCCTATTTTAGCCAAAAATCTTATAATAGCCGAGTTTTTAATAGCGTTGACGATACCTTGATTTTGCGCATGAATTATCTGCATAGTGGGCTTTAATGCTGCGTTATCTGTACCAAAAAAGTCGTCGCGGTATTGGAATTGCGTAACAATCCCAACCTTGTCAAGTTCGATAGCTGCCCGCTTCCCATTGGCAAAGGTATAGCGCAAATACGCCGTACCGCTAACCTCTATTACTTCGCAGCTTTCCGGAAGCAGTGGAAAATATCCTGTGATTGCGCCGTACTCGTTTTCTATGGGGGCAATAAATGCGTTGTTATTGACGGATAATATTGTCGCAATGCGATAAATAAATTGATACGTGTTCATCCACGGGCTAGGCATATATTGCAAAGTCTTTTCGAGATTTTTGTATGCCGAGCCTTCTATTTCAGGCTTTAGCTTTCCACAGGCAGACGCAAACGAGTGAATGGCAGCCCGTACAAGTTCCATCTCATACAGGCCGCCTTCGAATGTCGTAAACGCGGGCGTATAAGCCGTAAGTGACTGGAAATAATTATGCACATCGACTGCGCTTTGATTTTTGTTACCGAAAAGTTTATTGAAAATCCCCATACATATCACCCCGTATTTTTAAGATACGTGCCTATCTCGTTATAATGTTTTTGCCTTACAGTAAGCGCGGCAATTACTGCAACAAAGCCATCAATACGCGCCCTTTGCTCTATTTTTACAGGGCGCACACGGCGTGTTTCGCTGTTTTGTTTAAGTGCTACGTTTAGAAAATGCCCCTGTAAAAGTGTGTTGTTTGGGATGTAAAAGTCGCCGTCTTTTATAATCCCTTCAAACTCTCGTATAACAGGGGTCAAGTTATCGCCTTGGTGTACATCGTCCATTTTGTATCCGTACTCTTTCATGTCGTCCACAAAATGATGTGCGCTGTATCGGTCGTAGCCCGTTTCTAAGATATAAAGATCGTACTCGTTGCGCAGGTAATTAAACCACTCGACGACATCTTTGTAGTTTACGTAGTTTTCTCCACTTAGTGTGACGATATCTTTTTTTACAAATATTTCGTATGGGACTTTGTCAATTTGTTGGCCGCGTTCCAACCTGTCGGCGGGCATGAAAAATTGACAAAAAGCGTATAGTTTGCCTTCTTTCTCTATTACTACGCAAGCAGCGGTTAGGTCTATAGACTGGCTCAAATCCACACCGCCAACGGCATAACACCCGCGAAAATCTTCTAGTGTTACGCCGTCTTTTGTGGTTTTTTCTACGTCTATGCGGTTAAGCCATGCGGCGGTACTGTTTTGTTTGATGTTGCAATATTTTGTTAAAACTTCCGATTTTTTTGATAGCGACTTTTTAGCCTTTATGATTTCTTCTCGGAAAAAATCCTCGAAAATGGAAATGCCAAGGTTAGGATTAGCTTTTTTCAGTTCGTTGATATCGTCCCATTTTTTTGCGTCGTCTATTTCGTAGATAAATGGCAAAAGCCAACTTTCTTTACTCTCGTTTTTTTGGTTTTCGCCCTCTAAAAAGCGCGTGGAACGTAGGTAAAGTTCATCGTAAATACTGTCATCCTCGTATCCAGCGGTGGAAATGCTTAGTATAAGCGGCTGTTTTCTTGCGCCCAAGGCCGACGCCATTACCTCGTATTGGCGTAGCCCTCCTGCTCCGCTCCAGCTTGAAAGCTCATCATTTACCACTAACTCCGGGTTAAACCCATCAGATTTTTTAAAATTAAATGCAAGTGGCTTTATGATGGTATTTGTTTCGTGTATATATATGTCGCTGCGACGTTTTTTTGATAATTCTGCTAGTTCCGGCTCTTTTTCTAACATTTGAAAAAAATTGTTGTATACAATCGCAGCCTGGTCGAGTTTTGGCGCGAGACAGTAGATTTCGCTACCATACTCGCCATCAAGGAACGCTACATACGCCATAATCGCGCTTGCAAACAGGGTCTTGCCGTTTTTTCGGCCAATTACGATAAAAACCTCGCGGAAAACGCGTAAGCCCGCTTCGTTTACAACGCCAAAAACTGCTGAAAGCATGGATTTTTGCCATAACTCCAGCGTGATTAGGTCGTCGCGGCCTTTGGAGTGCCGGCAAAATGTTTGTATAAATTCTATGGCGTCATTGGCTTTTTGTGCGTCAAAAATGTACTCGCTATTTTTCAACCCACGGATGATAATGTCGTATACGGCTTTAATCTTCTTCCCGACAATGATTTCACCGTTTTTTATCTTCGCGTGATACTCGAAAATGTAGTTACTGTACATGGGATTACACCCTTCTTTGCCTCATTGCCAACAATTTGCTATTCTCCCTTGCCGCAGGCGGGCATAAGTCGAGCAATTGCTTAATTATCGTGGTGTAATTGCGCGTTAAGGATATATGCAATTCCATTTCGGCACTTTGTTTTACGCCGTGCTGGTTTGCGCCGTTTTGATATATCTGGACATAGCCATCTTCCCCTCTTGAGTTAATGATTTCTTGTAGGTCGTCCAGTGTTACCGCCGTAAACGCGGCGTTCCTGATAAGCGGCTGTACGGTGGCTCGTTTATTTTTGTCTAAGCTTTCGAAAATCGTGTTAAGTCGCCTTGTCTCGGCTTTTATTTTTTTATCTTTTGGCGAAATCGCTTTTGCGGGCATAAATTTGCCCTCCTTTCGTCTGGATTTTTCGGCGGGTGTCCCGACCGACACTACACCCCCCACGCAATACCACACCCCACGCAGGCAACACCCCGTACCCGCAACTTGCGGAGTTTAATTATAGGGGCGTCTCGGTCCTTGCCGTCACCGCGCCGTTGCGCGGATGGGGGGCATATACGATACGGCCGTCATCGTCGAAGGTGTAACCTGTGTCCAGTGTGTCGCCGCCGTCATGCTTGGGTTTGTACATGGCGTGGTGTTCGCGATTGTGACAGGTTTGGCAGACGGCTTCTAAATTGGCATGGTCTAGGGTGATGGTGGGGGTATTTATGTTGCCGGGAGTGAGGTGTATTTTATGATGTACTATTTTTGCGATACCATCGCAGCGTTCGCAGATGTTAAAAACCTTTTTTAAATAGCTTTCGCGGCAGGTTTTCCACAATTTGCTTTTGTAAAATTGTTTAGCAAATGTTTTCATTGCTCGTCTTGCTTTGTAATTTCTTGTTTTTGAAAAAAGCTTAGGATTTCGGCGTGGGCGGTAAGGTGGTAATTCGCAGTGATGTTTTGGAAGACTGCCTGCCCGTTCTCACTCGCAACCGTTACGGTGAATGTTTCGTCGTTGCCTATGTTTTCTACTATGCGGTTGAATATGGCATTAAGTGAGAAATCGTTATTTTGATTTGTCACGTTAATACTAAGATTCTTTAATCCGCGGTTTACATCCAGTCTGCAATGCTCTATGGTGAGCATTTCTTTGTTTGGGAAGTTGAGCGTTATGGTTGTTTCCATGGCCGTCATCCTTTCGGGAAATATAAAAAGCCCCATGGCGACGCGGAGGGGGAAACGCGGGTCGCCGTTGGGCTTTTTGTCGAGAGCAATATTTTACCCTATGAGTATAACATAAAAAAAGCGGACAAAACGGACACTTTTAAAACTCTCTTAAATATCGTTTAAGTGCCTTTCGTGGGGTATCTTCTGTCGCGTGACCGTACACTTTTTTTGCGACATCATCCCATTGCAAGCACTGGAGATAGCGATAGTCTATTATACGACGTATTTCGCTTTTGGTTACAGTGCTAATAAATGTTTCTATGCGTAAAAGTTCTCTTTTCAAATGCACGGCGCGTTCTTGGAGAATTTTTTCTAGTTTTTTGCTTTTTACTGCACTTCTCACGTCTAACCCCGTGATTACTAATATACCGCCATTTGAATTTTTAACGGAATCACTCACTATGTCTTTCGACATGGTTTGTAATTTTTCTATCCGCTGGATTAGGCCTCTAACCTCGTGTTGCAAATGGCGAAATTGCTCAAGCTCTTTTATTGTCATGCTCCGGCCCCTCCTTTTGGCTTAAAGCGTCATTTGTTTGCCTGCGTGCCAATTTTGACAATCAACCTCGTTGTAAAAATTTTCGCCCTTGTGCGTTATATGTGGCAGCCCGGCGATACGCGCTTTTCCGAGTGCGAATAGGGTATAATCATTTCGCAGCATGTAAAGCTCCTCGCTGATGTAATCTAGCCCTTTTATATTTATAAACGCGGGTACATTGTTTTTTTGCACTTTGCTTCCCCCTTCCTGTCATGTGTTTTCTTTAGCCGAGCGTACATGTATACGCCCGGTGAGAATTCGCTATAACATTTTTTTATGGGTTGTGTATTTTTGTAGCCTTCTAGGTTTTTTTCCAGCATTTCGATTGCGAGGTTTTCGTTTTTTGCAAATGCTGCTACGCGGCGTTTTGATAGCCTATAGTTTGTGGTTGGCAGGCGGTTGTCGGCTGTGTTTATTTTTGGCTTTTTTAGGTTTAGGCTGGTTGCGTAGGTTTTTACGCCTTTGCGATTTTTTTCTTTTGTTTCCGGCTTGGCAATGTAACGTGCGAGGCCTTCGAGGCCGCTGTCGTCGGGCTGTAGTTTTCTTGCTTGGGTACGGCCGCCCATCGTCCAAAGTTCTTCTGCTTTGTCGCGGTCGGTGAAATTTAAAATTATGTGGTGGTGCGTGTGTATTTTTCCTGTCGTTTCGCTTTCGGTGCGCTCGGTTACGTAGATGTATTTTAGTTCCGGCAAGTTATGTTTTTTTATATAACGGCGCAATCGCTTGAAGTAGTTTTTTAGGTGTTTTGTCGCCGCCGGGATATCTACGGGCATGTTTTCGTTGTTGTATGTGAGTGTTAGCCATATATCTTTCTCGCTAAAATTTGTGTGTATGAGGCGAGAGACGTATTTACGCGTGTTTTGGTCGTTGAGATTTCTTTGAGCATTTCGGGATGGGGTTAGCAGCTTCTCTCTTTTTTTGCCTGCAAGCTCTTTCCATGCCAGATTAATCGGGTAAATTTCTACTTCGAGGATGTCGCCGCTTTTTATTATTTTTACGCGGTATTGTAGGCCTTTGGCGCGGAGAGCCTCTAAGTGGTCGTCTATAGTTATTTGGTCGTAGAGTTCTTCGATATAGCGATTTCCGTAATGTCGTGGCATGTTGCACCCCCTGCGGTTATTTTGATAATTGTTTTGTGAAAAGATAATTTTCGTATGCTGCCTGTTTTTCGTCTTTGGTTTTCGCCCTTGTAATCTCTGTGTAGGCTTGTCTATTACTAATTCTGCTTTTTTTATGCAGAAGCTCTTTTTTTATGTGGCTAAACGCAAGCTGTTCCTCCGTCGAAAGTTTGGCTTCGTCAACTTTATCTAAAAATATTTCTATCGACAAAAATGTAATGAATGAAATTTGCACATTTTTTGGACAATCAGGATTTTTTTGAAAATTGCGAAGGTCTGGTAACATGTTATCGCCCCCAGGAGGAAATTTACGGAAGTGTAAACACTTCCATCACAGGGACGTAAACGTCCCCGTAAAAGAAAATGATGTTGTTTGTTATATGTGTTCCAGTTGTTAATACTTATTACAAGGACAGGATAATGTCCACCCGGACATTTTGGTATGAGTTTCTTCTATATATAAAGATTGCCTTTAGCGTTAATCACTCTCATCTTTTTCCACCCTTTCATATTTAGTCACTCCCTTATTTCTCTATGTCGTATTCGCCACCGTTTGGGTAGACGATAAAAACAAACAAAATAAATAATAATATTGCGCCTGTAGACATAACTATCTCCTAACATCCTTATATTGAAAAATTTCTATAATCCGTACCCTTTTCCATCTTCGCTTTTACTGCGGCGAGCTTAATCCACGACCTCGCCCATTTTTCTGTATCTTGGTCGTACTTGGTTTTTTTGTCGGAGAAATCGCGGAATAACATAGCCATCGGCAACGCTCCAGCGTGGTAGATTTCTCGTAGACGTGCCTCGTCTTTATCGCGATTTTTCCCAACGAGGGCATAGCAACGTATTTTGTCGCGACTAAACCCTGCTTTTTTTAATTTTTCTGCGGCTATTTTAAACTTGGGTAAGGCCTCATCTGTGTCGCAAGCAAGCCATAGCTCCGATATTCGGAGGCCTGTTGCTGCGTTTATGAAGTGGTCGTTTATGCACTCTACGGACAGGCCTCCTTTAAAACAGATACTCTTTTGTGTGCTTAGCATTTTGAAAACTTTGTCTTTGTGTGCGCGGCTTGCTTGTAGAAAGTTATTGTCTTGGATTATGTTCCCGGGGTGAATGGGTAGTTCTTTTATTCGGCCTTCGAGCCTCGGTACGCAGCAGTGAGGGCAATTGTTATTACAACCTCGCGTAGTGAATACGATATTTTTTTTAATATACATACCGGGGATAAAATCATCTGCCGGAGAGTTAAACGCCGCACCGCCGAGCTTTACGGGTTTATTTGTTACGCCGCTAAATTGGTGCGCGAGTTGTTCGCAATAGGACTTGTCCCATGTGAAGGTGCAGGAGATGTGTATTTCTTTGTGTTCCGGCCAATATTTTGTATCGGGGGCTTGTCCGACTTTTGGAGGAATGACAAAAATATAATTATCATCCGGAGTGTAACTTGTACGTTGCGGGAATACACGGATTATGCCGTTCATAGATGTATCACTCCCATCCGACACCTATATATGTTAATGCTTCGCCAACGCCCATCTTATACATCCAGAATTCCCACTCCTTTGTGTTATCTTCTCGCAGATAATCAAAATGGTGAGGCCTTTTGTCTAAATGAAGTCCGAAGCAGCAGGCCGAACAACCTGTGCGCTGGGCTTTTGTTGTGTATAGTTCGCCGTTTGTTCTGCGTTCGATTGTGCCGTAGATTTCAGGTATTGGCACATTTAGATTGAGGGCGAGGGTTAATAAATCTTGCCTGTTAAATATGGCGAAAGGGCAACTACGCTTTGTAGTTTTACTTATATAGTTGCAACCGTTTATAGGGAGTGCCAAAGCCCTGCGACCGCCTTCCGAGGCCATAAGGCCTAGATACGGGAATGAGTTGTTTTTTTTAGCCCAACTATCGCATGGTTTTTCTTTCAAATAATAACAACACTTTGGGCTTACTTTGAAAGGGGCTTCTTGTTCGACAAATAGTTTTTGCCATTTGTCCGGTAATTTCATCCGACTGCTTTTCCTGTATCCGCCCTGCCTTCCTGTTTCTCCTGTTAGTATGGCATGACGTACGGTTGCATTTTTTTCCGTAGGGTTTTGTAGCTGTTCGATTTTTCCAGCAATGTCTTTGGATATGATAGGAATGCCATGCTCCCTGAAAACATCAACTTTTGACTTGCTCGGCATTACGTCGATAATTCCTAATTGCTTATGCACAACATTTATTGACTTGTCCTCAATGGACGATACCGAAATGCCTTTTATGTCGTGGTTTACATGTTTTCGCAAAAACATCAGTAAGGTTATACTGTCTAGGCCTCCCACGCTTACATGAACATTCGCACCATATTGCTGGGTGATTGTGTCATAAAACACCATGGCCTGTTTCCAAGCGTGCGAAATTTTTCTATCGTAAGGAAGCTTTTGCCACTCTCGAAAGTTAGCTCGCTTTACTCTGTCTTCGGCTAGTTTTTCCTCTTTGGCTCTGCGGATTGCATTCTTTTCTGCTTCCGTAATTATTCTGTCCATGGTCTAACTTTCACACGAATATAGCTCGTGAGTGCCGTTTATTAGGGCTGTTTCCTCGTCGGATATCTCATAGCCTAGGTCGGTGAGGTAGTAGTAAAGATTTTTTAAGTTGGCGTTTTGCGCGTATACGCCTTGTGAGTTAACGCATGTTGCCGGGATTGTTTCCATGTGGAGATATGTGGAGATAAACAACATTTTTTGGTTTGAGGCAGCGTTGTCGATGAGTATTCTTTTTGCGGCGTCTTCGTATGTTTCGCCGTCGCCGTCTTTATCCCATGATTCGCGGAATTTGCCCGGCGGCATATCGAATACAGCGCGAAGTACATCCTTGTCCACGTTTAAGTAGGACATAAAAAGAAGCTGTATTGCCATTTCTTCTATCTTGTCAATGTGTTTACTTTTGGGGTTGAAACTTTTTACAAATCCTAACCGGAGTTCTTGCGCTTGTTTAAACAATGCTTTTAAGTTTTTTATGCGCACTTCTTTTTCTTTTTGCTCCGGTGTTTTTGTTGGTTTTTCTTGCGGCTTGGCTTCTTTGTAAAGGGTTATGCTGTTCCCTGATACTGTGTAGAAATATTTTTCCGTTTCTGTGTCTCTTGGGGGCGTGTAATTATTTTTATCCAGCGAAATATATGCGCAATACTGGTGTTTTTTATGGTCTTGGATTTTGACTTTTGTTGCGAATTTATTGAGTGTATCCGTTATTGTGGCTAAGTTCTTTTCGTGGGTTTCTGCTTTGATGGCGGATTCTAAAGCCCATGGAAAATTATTTGTGCCTACTTTTTCCAAGACTTCGTTACGCTTTTTTTCGTCTTTGATTTTGTTTAATGCGTTGTAGTCGGCTATTGTACCGCCACGCTCTACGGCTTTTTCGAATTTATCTTTGTCTAACTTTGCCCACTGTACGCGCCTGCGGATGGTTGACGAGGAAATGCCTGTGCGCTTTGCGATAGTATCTACCGTATCGCCCAGGTCTAACATCATTTGCAGGCCTTGGGCTTGCTCGTAGGGGGTTAGGTCTTTGCGCTGGATGTTTTCCAACAACATAGTCGCGATTTGTGTTTTTTCGTCCATAATTGATATTACGCAGGGGATTTCTGTTAGGCCTGCGAGTTCTGCGGCGGCGCGGCGACGGTGGCCTATTATGGCAATGTAGTCGCCTGTGTATTTCTTTTTGCCTGTGATTTTTTTGTTGTAGTCTTCCGGGTCTTTTGGGATGATGGTTATGTTTTGTAAAATACCGCGTTCTTTTATGCTTTCGGTAAGTTCGGTTAGGTCGCCCAAGTTTTTACGTGGATTGTTTTTGTGTGGGTGGATTCTGTTCAGTTCTATTATTTGTAACATTATGTTCCCCTCCTATATTTTTGTTAGATTTCACTATCATTGTGCCGACAGTCACCGGGCATACATGTCCCACAATACGACGGCGGGCAACCATCGCCCATCTCATCGTAATCGTCCATGTCTCGGAAGACTTGCAGCGCGTCCGGCAGTGTAGCACTGTGCTGCCCTATGTTTTGTAACATGGTATCCCCCTTGTGTTTTGTTAGATTTTTCTTTGAAAAAGGTCGGCTACTTCGGTTACTGTTGTTTTTGGATAACGAGAATCCCGCTTCGGTGGCTTTGTTCTTTTAAGCTTTTTATAGGCTTTTAGCATTCTGCTAATGCAATATGCTGCGGATATTAAAAGGCTGATTATTAATAGCACCATAAGAGTGTCGAATAGCCATAACGGGATAATCATATTGCACCTGCCATCTTTAGCGCGGGTGCTAGGCGGTTGAAATCCTCGCGCTCTTTTAGGAAATCTTGTATCGTTGCGCCTACTAATCTGTCGTTTATCATTTTTTCGCAGGGGTTGCGGTCGTAGGCGTATAGTGCCTCGGCTCGCGCCCTATCCCATGATAGCTTGCGCCACGCGCCTATTATGGGTTTGAATTTTACGTGTTTTTTTCGTGTTGCATTCATTTGAGTTTGCTCCCTTCATCTAACACAGGAGGGCTGTGTCCCTTGCCCGGTGCCTCCATTCCGCAGCCACTCGCATAGTAGATGACTTGCTTTTCGAATGACAATGCGGCTTTTTTACACATTGCCGCTACTTGTATCCATTCGGCAATAATGCTTTCGGCTTGGTACATCATGCTCTCTGCAAATGATTTCGCACTCATTGTGTTATTATTTTTTACATCATCCCAAAATTGCTGTAACGTGTGTTCAAATACCAACATTTTATTTGCGGCCTCTTCGTGTTTTTCAAGGATTACGGCGTAGGATTCGTGTGGGCTGTTATTTGTTGCGCCGAATTTTTCGGCGGCTCGGGTGTACTCTTTTTCTACTGCTGTTTTTACGCATTCGATGGCTTTCATGGCTTTAACTCCTCATCTATTTTTGTATTTATAGTGGCTCATTGCCTTACCCTCCTTTTAATCCTGTATGGGCGACATCCTCTTTTTCTTTGCTTTTTTTGTCTCTTGCTGGTATTGCTTGAATTTACTTGCAAATATTTTTGACACGTCGGCACTTGATAGTGTTATCTCTTCGGCTACGCTTAGCCCGCTTGTTTCGCTGCGTCCCCCGGCGTCTTGCTCGCGTATAAAGAGCGGGACAGCGGGGAGAAAATCGCCGCGGGGGTTTCGTAGTGCGAATTGGCCTACTTGTACATAGTTTTCTTTTAGCATGTCCCACCTCTTTTGGTTTTTGGCCGGTTATTATGTTTGTTGCCCATTCGTAGACTTTGTGGGCAAAAAAATTTGTGCCATGTATTCTATTGGTACGCTTAGCTTCTCTGATAAAATATCTACCTCGCTGATAGAAGGTGTTTTTTTGCCGTTGGTTATTTTATTGAGTTGTTGCCTTGTCCAACCTAATTCTCTGGCAAACGCGGCTTCTGTATCATAATACTTATAAATTAAACCCCTAAGTTCACGAACTTTATTTTGCATTTTTCTTTTCTCCTTTCGGGTTGCCCGAATGACTACATGCGCATTTTACGGGGCATTTATTTTTTTGTCAAGCGTTTGTATACAAATATTTTAATTTTATTTTTTTGTCTTGATTTTGGTTACAGCTTATGCTTTAATATTGACACTTAAATGCAAAGGGTGTATTTTTATGAAAAAACAATTTGGTGACTATCTTCGCACATTGCGAATTGAACGTGATATGACACAACAAGAGCTTGCAGATATTTTAGGGACATCCAAGCAAGTAGTCAGTAAATACGAAAACAATCTACGGACGCCAAAAGTTACAGCAGCAGTTGAGTATGCTAAAGCTTTAAAAGTCCCCTTGTCTTATTTGTTGCGAGGCATACACCCAACCGACAACCCCGAAGAAAATACCGTGCAAATAAAAAAAATCCCCTTGGTCGGCCAAACAGCTGCGGGATGGCCTATATCTGCGGAGGAACATATAGAAGATTGGGTTATTGCAGATGAGGGCGATAATGTGGATTATGCTTTGCGCGTTAAAGGTGACAGTATGACAGGCGTAGGAATTTACGACGGAGATTTGATTTTCGTAAGGAAACAACCGACCGTTAATAATGGGGAGATTGCCGTTGTAATAATTGATGATGGACATCCGGATACTTCGGAAGCCACTTGTAAGCGTTTTTATCAGTACGGAAAAACGGTACTTCTCCGGCCTGAAAGTCATAACCCATCTCACAAAGAACAGGAAATAATACTTGGCAAGGGGATAAACGTAAGGGTACATGGTAAAGTAATATTTTTAAAGGGGCGTATAGAGGGACGTTAATCCATAAAAACTGTCGGCATATAGTATCGGCATAAAAAATAAAAAAGGAGTGTTTTAAATGAGACGAAAATTTTACTTAGGTTTACTGTTAATGTTGCTAGTGATGGCACTGAATGCCGCTACGGCAATGGCTAACGCACCACGTGTAACGCTTGACGGCGAGCATGTGGATGTAGAAGCGTCGCTTGTAGATGGCAGGACACTACTCCCTGCGCGGGCTATAGTGGAACTTGTAGGTGGTGATGTTGACTGGAATCCCGAACTACGGCAGGTAACAATAACACACGGCAGCACAAATATACTGTTAACAGTTGATAACCAGACCGCATATGTAAATGGTGTAGCCGAAATCTTGGACGTTCCACCCCAAGTAATCGAAGGACGGACAAAAGTGCCGCTTCGTTTTATCGGTGTAAACTTAGGGATGGAGATTGAATTTTCTGGAGCAACTGTAAATCTTATAAGTACACAGGATATAACTATACCAGTCGCAACAATACAACCAGAAACACAACCCGCTGTAAACCCGCTTGCACTTTCTAATTATTTTGACGGTCGGGCTTTTAGCACAAGACAGCATGAACTTTCTGACGGCACAGTATTAAATGTGCATATTACATCAGTTGTGCGCAGAAATGAGGACGCTATTGTTCGTTTTGATTGGCAACCCGGAGATGATTTTTATTTGCGAATCCGCTACGCAAGTGGATATGGTACAGCCGCAGGGCTTGGAAGCCAAACTACAAATGAACAAGGCTTTATTTCTTGGCGTTGGCGTGTAGGTGGACGCACCGCTCTTGGGACATATCCAATTACGATTACGGGCAACGGTGAATCAATACGATTATATCTAACTGTTATTGAATCTTAGACTATTATTTCTATAAAATAATTAACCGCGCCGTCGGCGCGGCGTACATATCAAATTAAAAAGGTGATACCATGAAAAACGCCGTTATATACGCCCGCTACTCCAGTTCCAGCCAAACCGAGCAAAGCATAGAGGGTCAGCTTAGGGATTGTTATTCCTTTGCGGAGCGCGAGGGGTTTTCTGTTATTGAAACATATGTAGACCGGGCATTGACGGGACGCAGTGACAATCGCCCGGACTTCCAGCGCATGGTTGCAGACGCTAAAAAGAAGCAGTTTCAATATGTGATTGTATACAAACTCGACCGCTTTACGCGTAATCGTTACGATTCTGCTGTATACAAGCATAAATTAAAGCAGTGCGGGGTAAAGGTTGTTTCTGCGACAGAGAATATTTCTGATAACCCGGAAGGGGTAATACTGGAAGCGGTTTTGGAGGCCAGCGCGGAGTATTATTCATTGGAGTTAAGCCAAAAAATAAAACGCGGATACCGCGAAAGCATTTTAAAGGGTAATTTTCTCGGCGGGACAATCCCCCTTGGGTACAAATCGAAAAATAAAAAGCTTGTCGTGGACGAGGAAAATGCCCCTATCATTAAATGGGTTTTTGAGCAGTATGCAAGCGGCGCAAATAAAAAGGTAATATTAGACGAGCTTACGGCAAAGGGAATTTATAGTCCAAAAACAGGCAAGCCTTACGGTATAACGGCATTTCAAGACGCACTGCGTTCGCGCAAATATATTGGCATATTAGAGTGGTCTGATATAGTAGTGGAAAACGCTTGCCCCGCTTTAATTGATAAAGAAACATTTTACAAGGTGCAAGAACGGCTGGACGCTAACCGTAAAGCCGGGGCAACAAAAAAAGCTAAGACGGATTACCTTCTTTATGGAAAATTATTTTGTGGGCATTGCGGCGTTAATATGATAGGCGATTGCGGGAAAAGCCGCAACGGAGAGCGTCACCATTATTATGCGTGCCGAGCAAGGAAAAATAAAAAAGAATGTGACAAAAAAAGCGAAAAAAAGGATTTCTTGGAATGGTATGTGGTTGAACAAACCATAGAATATGTACTCACCCCTGCGAGAATGGAGATTATCGCGGATGGGGTAATAGTAGAATACGAGAAAGAATTTAACACCGGCCGCATTAAAGAGTTAGAAAAGCGACTGGCCAAAGTGGAGCGCGACATAAAAAAATTATTTAACATGATGTTGAAAACGGATTCCAATGCCATAATGAAAAATTGTGAGAACAAAATTAAAGAACTGGAGCTACAGCAAACCGACATAGAAATTGATATCTCCAAACTAAAAATCGCAACCGATATCCGCTACACCAAAGAAGATATAATAAAGTGGTTAAAAACATTCGCAAGCGGTGATTTGTTTGATTTGGAATTTAGAAAACGCGTTATTGATGTGTTTATAAACTCAATTTACCTTTACGATGGCAAAGTTGTAATCTATTACAATATCAAAGGCGGTAAACAGGTTAGTTATGTAGAAATGCTGGAAAGCACCGACGAAATAGAAGAATCCGAAAACGGCGAGAGTGCCGCAAATGTTGTAAACTCAACGATTGACAGTAATCGCGCCGTGTTCGGATATCAAAGTGTTAAGTGCACGCCTAGGCGGCGAGCCAGCATTAAAACCCTGTATTTATCACGAATATAGGGTTTTTTTATTTCCTTTTTCAAAAATGTTCTCCGTAGGCTACTCGATTTTTTCGTAGATTAGTGGGGAGGGGGGGATGGCTTCGCTTGAAAGGGTTAGTGATGATAGAAATTTTTCTGTGGCTTCGGGGATGATTTTTTCGTTGCTTGTGTGTAGCTCTGCTATGGGTTGGCCTTCTTTTACATAGTCGTACGGGTTTATTTTTAACACTATGCCTGCGAGGTAGTCTATTTTGTCCTCGGGGCGTTCTCGGCCTGCACCTAAGAGCATGACTGATATGCCTATGCTTTCTGTGTCGGTTTGGGTTAGGTATCCGCTTTTTGGGGCGGTGACGGTGGCTACGTGGGGGGCGATGGGTGGTGCGTAGTTTGGGTCGCCGCCTTGGGCTTTTATCATTTCTTTTAGCTTTTGCAGGGCGCGGCCGGTGGATATGGCTTCTTTTACCATGTCGAGCGCGCTCGACTTACTTGCAGGTTTACCCGCCAGAATTAGCATATTTTCTGCCAAAGCTATACATAGGTCGCTTAGGTTTTTTTCGGTTTTTTCGCCTTTTAGGAAATTGGTTACTTCTTGCAATTCCAGGCTGTTTCCTATTGTGTTGCCCAGTGGGGTGGACATGTCGGTTATTAACGCAGCGGTTTTTCTTCCGCAGCCTTTGCCTATTTCTACCATGGTGCGGGCCAGAGCGCGGGCGTCTTCCGGGGTTTTCATAAACGCGCCGCTTCCTGTTTTTACGTCCAGCAGAATTGCCGACGCGCCTGCGGCGATTTTTTTGCTCATTATGCTGGCGGCGATTAGCGGAATGCTGTCTACCGTGGCGGTTACGTCGCGTAGGGCGTAGAGCTTTTTGTCGGCGGGGGCGAGGTTTGCAGATTGCCCTACTATGCATAGGCCATGGGTTTTTACGATTTGCATAAATTCTGTGGGTGGGATTGCGGTGCGGAAGCCGGGGATGGCCTCCAGCTTGTCTATCGTGCCGCCTGTGTAGCCAAGCCCGCGTCCGCTCATTTTTGCAATGGGGACGCCGCACGCCGCCACAATCGGCACTACCGCAAGTGTGGTTTTGTCACCGACGCCGCCTGTGGAGTGCTTGTCTACCGTGGTCGCGCCAAGCGGCGACAGTGCTACCGTTTCGCCCGACGCTACCATTGCCATGGTGAGGGCTGTGGTTTCGGCGGCGTTCATGCTACGCAGGCAGATTGCCATTAGCAACGCGGAGATTTGGTAATCGGGGATTTCGCCTTGGGTGAAGCCCGCTACCGCAAAGTTAATTTCTTCGGTGGTTAGGGCTTCGCCGCGTTTTTTCTTGTTTATAATGTCGTATATTCTCACACTATCACCTCAAGTTTTCCGCGCCAAAGCCGAAGGGTAGGATTTCTCCTAAGGTATGCACTTTGTAGTCGTCGGCGGTTTTTACGACTAATACTTCGCAGTCGTCGCGAAAGAATTCCTTCAGCATTTGGCGGCATACTCCGCAGGGGTAGCAGTATTGCGGCTCGCCGCCCTTTGGTGCGCCTGCCACCGCGATTGCGGCAAACTCGCGCTCGCCTTCGGATACGGCTTTAAAAAGTGCGGTGCGCTCGGCGCAGTTTGTGGGGGAGTAGGCGGCGGATTCTATGTTGCAGCCTTTGTAAATTTTGCCGCTTTTCGTGAGCAACGCCGCGCCTACTCGGAAGTGCGAGTACGGCGAGTATGACATCTCCATGGCCTCCAACGCAGCGGCGGCCAGTGTTTTATAATCCATTAGACGACATCCATTCCATAGCGAAATAATTTAGAATCGGTCTCGCCTGTCGTCGAAAACGCGGTGGTGCGTTCGCGATTTTCGCCTCGGGCGAGGCCGTTCTTCATTGATTTCGCTTTATTATTGATTCTGTTATTTCGTATTTTAAATCCGAAAGCGGTGGTATTGGGAAACGATGTCCCCAATCCGGGGGCGATGTTAAAAATAATGTGCCTCTGAAAGCACCGCGGCCGCTTGCCATGCTCAAGTCGATGTGCGAATAGAATATTCCTTGCTCTCCGTCGGATTCTCCGGGTGATATTGATAAAATTTCGCCTCTGTCGTAGTAAAAATTTAAAGAGCTAAAGCCTATCATCGCGTCCGTAAATTCTCCGTCTACATACACAAACACGCTCCAGCGGTCTTCGATGGAATATGTGCCGTCCGTAAACCAAATCTCGTTATTAGGCCACAAAATAAAAATCTCGGGTATACCGTCGCCTGTCAGGTCAAATAACTCAAAGTCGCTTGCGGCTATGCCCCAAAATATATACGGTGCGTCGCGGTCTGTAATATCATAGTCATCGGAAAATATGCTGGTGAAGCCGCGCAAAAATTCTTCCGCAACCTGCCGCCCGTAGTCGCTGATTTCTCCCCGCACGGGCATGGGAAGGAAGCTTTCGCCTATGTCGGTGAGGTTGCTTTGAGCCATCGTATTGCCTTGCAATGCGGCTCGCGTAAGCCAATAGACTGCCTGCGCATAATCTTGCTCCACACCAAGACCCCTTAGATATAAATACCCCAGATTGTTTTCTGCATAATTAATACCCTGCTCCGCCGCAATGCGTGACCAATAAACGGCGCGTTCAAAATCCTGTTCCACACCGTTGCCTGTCATATACAAAAAACCCATCTGCGCCTGTGCGCGGTCTTGCCCTTGTTCTGCGGCGCGCCTGTTCCAATATGCGGACTGCGCAGGGTCT